>CAVIVH010000168.1:0-3300 GCA_963646185.1 bacterium
GCCTATGGTCCTGGAGTCCACGAGGCAGCCGTCCATCTCTCCGTCCAGCTTCACTTCTTCCAGGAAACGGTTGAACGAGGCGATTCCGTCTTCATAGGACAGACGGATCCTTCCGAGCCGGACATCCGAATATCGGTCCCTGATCTCCATGTTCTCCACTTCGGTGAAGCCTTCCCCGATTTCCGCCGAGCCCGAGATACCGGCCATTTCCAGGCCGCTTTTTTCAGTGAAAGCGAGTTTCTTCAGGGTCCCGGAAAGCTCTTTGCCCTTCATCCTGAGCTTGCGCCCGTCGAGGGATATGTTGCTGACATCCAGGTCGTCCCATGCGATGGTGCCCTCTCTGTCGCGGCGGAGCGGGTCGGCGAGGCGCCTGTAGTTTTTCATGCGGAAGGCGAAGTTCTCGATTTCGAGCGAGCCTATCTGCAGGTCGGGGAACACCAGGCCCTTTTTCTCTCTGGGCTTCGGCTCTATGGGCGAGAACACTCTGGATATGTTGGAGACTCCCTTTCCGCCTTCTTCTCCGGAAGGTTCGGAGGTGAGCGCGAAGAATCCGTCGCTGATTCTGATCTCTCTGATTCTGATGCCTTTGCCGCTGATGAGAGCCTTGGGGGAGAAGAGCGCGGTTATGTGGCCGGCCTTGAGGACGGTGTCTTCGGGGGCCCTCCCGTCTGGAGTCCATGCGGCAGGGTCCAGGATGGCGACCCCGCTCACTGACACTCCCTCGAAGGGGCTGACATGCACCGCGCCTATGCTTATCTCGCCTCTGATCTTCCCGTTGACCATGCCAGTCACCTTGCGGGCGAGCGCGGTCTGTACAGCCGGCAGCTGGGCGGCGATGGCGGAGCCGAAGAGCAGCAGGAATATGGAGCCCAGAACGAGGACGGTTATTTTCAGGATTTTGCGGAATTTCACAATGTCTGTCGCCGAATTATCCAAATTCTCACAAAAATACGAAATTTTCAGTTGAAGTGCTCTGCTCCCCCTGCCGCCGCCAGGGCTCGGGAGGCGGCTGCCGGGTAAGCGCACCTCATGTCGGTGCCAGGGCTCGGGAGGCGGCAGGGGGAGTGCACCTCGCGCCGTGCAAAGTAAGGCGGAGGCATATGGCCGTGGAGGGCCCTGTGGCGGTGTTCTCATCCGCCGTAACGGGTTTTAAAAGTCGTTACCGCGGACCGACCATGGTCCTCAGGCCCCTGAAATGGCTTTCCTGTCCGCCTAACTTTGCAAGATGGTAGGCAGGTATAGGAAATATCACGGTAACGAGCGGCATTTGTGGTAACATCACCGGCAACGGGCGGGGCCTCCGACGCTTCAACCCCTCGACAAGCTCAGTGGACACAAACTCGGTGGCCGTGTTGACACCTCGGCAACGGGCGGGGCGCGGACATGACGGAATATGGTGAAAAAGGCCTATCTTCGCCGGATATTTAACGGGCTATCGGAGCCGGAATGAAAACAGCCGGGGAGGCAGGATGCCCGGAAACGCGGACTATTGAAACAGGATATAAGTAGGAAACGCGGACTATATCGAAACAGAATATATAGGAGAACAGACTATGGAAACGGAAGAAACAAGGCTTTCGCAGATTGTGGAATTCTGCAAGGTGATAGACAAAGAAAAGTTTGTTCAGCGGCACACCTATCTCACCGACGGGATCCGCTTTGAAAACGACGCCGAGCACGCCTGGCATATGGCCGTGATGACCCTCCTCCTTTCGGACTATGCAAACGAAAAGGTCGATGTCCTGAAGGTGGTGAGCATACTCCTTATTCATGACCTTGTGGAAATCTATGCCGGCGACACCTTCGCATATGACGAAGAAGGGAAGAAGAGCCAGAGGGCGCGCGAACTGGCGGCTGCCGACAGGCTGTATGCCCAGCTGCCGGAGGACCTCGGAAAGAAATTCAGAGGCCTGTGGGACGAGTTCGAGGCCGCAGAGACTCCGGAATCGAAGTTCGCCCACACCATGGACAATTTCCAGCCCCTGCTGCTTCAGAGCGCCACCCGCGGCAAAGCATGGAAGGAAGGCGGCCGCAGGCTGTCCGAAGTGCTGAGGCGCAACGAGAAAAGCGCGGAAGGCTCCGAATCGCTATGGGCCTATGCCCGGAAACATTTCATCCAGCCCGAGCTGGATTCCGGCAGCCTGATTGAAGACTGACGCCTGACTATCATTTCAAGACACAGATAACCGGCCATACCATGGATATGAGATTCCTTTGTATGCTGACCGCCGTTGCCGTCAGCGCCCTGGCCAGGGAGATTCTGGAGAGCCGCGTTTTGGGGCAGTCCCAATAGTATGAGGTCTTCGAGCCTGCCGGGGACGGCGCTTCGATGGAGCTCAGCGGCAGCAAGCCTGCAGTTGCGTGATAATCCATCTGCGGAAGAACGGATCCTCGAGCTCGAAGCCGTCTGACTTGACGACATAACCCTTCTTTATGAGTCGCTGGACGGAACTGAACAGCGTGCTGGACGGGATTTCGCGCAGATTCTCCCTCTTCTCTCCGGTGCTGAGGGCCTGCAGGGTCCTGCGGTCCGTCAGATTGAAATTCAGCCACAGCCGCTCATAGTCGTAGTCGTGCGAGGTGGTGATTCGATTCACCGCAGGGTCGAAGCATCGAGGGGACGTGCAAAATTTCGTTGCCCTCCATCCTGGATGTCAAATTATGGACGAGCTGTGCAAAATGGCGTTGCCGTTCAACTTAAATTAAAGCTGTTTAGTGAGAGCGGGGATGCGGATATTTTTGGAATAGCGGAAAAAATGTATATCTTTGGAAGAGTTTACAAAAAACGAGGTGAAAACCATAATGCTCAGCATATATCGTTGTGATTCCGCCTTGGAAGTTTCTCTTCAGGGGGGGGCAACTCGCTGAGTTTAAATCACTTATACATATAGATATATAACGACGGAGGATATCCGCGCTCTGCGCGGGTGTCCTCTGCCGTTTCATGCAATGCAGGAAGAACAAATCACTAATCTTAAAACAAATAAGAAGTTATGAAGAATCAGGCGAAAGAGCAGATTGTCCGCGCAAGCTATGCTGCGCCGGTCTGCGAGGAAGTCCCGGTGTGGACGGAAGGTACGCTCTGCGGCAGCGGTGACCCGAGTGATGGTATCGGGTACAATGAAAGTATTGAAGAAACGAAAGGTACGTGGTGAAAATCTCTAGCGTTATGAAGAAAGTATTGACAATCAGCGTACTGGCGGCGCTTGCGCTCTGCGGCTGCCAGAAGGAGGCGATGCGGAGCGGCGGCGAGGCAAATCAGGCCCCGCGCACAATCACTGCGAGCATCGCGGATGGCGC
>CAVIVH010000169.1:0-3285 GCA_963646185.1 bacterium
GAAAGATCCCTCACTCACCGAGGGATTAGCCGCGCTGACGCGCGCCTTTTCCCTGGCCGCTCGCCGCGGGGGACCGAAAGATCCCTCACTCACCGAGGGATTAGCCGCGCTGACGCGCGCCTTTTCCCTGGCCGCTCGCCGCGGGGGACCGAAAGATCCCTCACTCACCGAGGGATTAGCCGCGCTGACGCGCGCCTTTTCCCTGGCCGCTCGCCGCGGGGGACCGAAAGATCCCTCACTCACCGAGGGATTAGCCGCGCTGACGCGCGCCTTTTCCCTGCCCCGCCTGCGGCGGGGCTTTGCAAAGCGCATAAAAAAATCAGCGTTCAAGCTAGCTTGAACGCTGATTTTTCTGCGCTTTGCGGTGAGTGAGGGATTCGAACCCCCGATACGCTCGCACGTACACCTGTTTTCGAGGCAGGCTCCTTCAACCACTCGGACAACTCACCAAGGTTGAGACTGCAAATTTAATAAAAAAGACAGACCCGACAACCGGAGAGCGAAAAAATTCTAATGAATGAACTTGGTCATCGGCACCCCGATACGGGTAATCTTCTCCCTGCTGCCGTCCTCATGGACCATCACGGCATAGACATCCACCGTATATTCCGACGGCCGGAAAGACAGAGCCGCGCCGATGGCCTGCCACACGGACACGCCGTCGGCAAGAGTCACCGTGCCCGTAAGCTGATAGGAAGCCTGGCCCTTGGAAAAGGAAACATCCGAGCACTCCCCTTCCGCGAACAGCGCCCCGTTCCTGTAAACCTTGGCGGAGATTCCGCTCACATCACGGCTCTCGCCCGAATTGTTCACCTTGATCGTGGCCTTGCCCCTGACCGAGCGAAACGACGCCGGCCAGGCGCTGTCAATGCTATAGCCCTTGACGGACAGCCCGTCAAACGGATGCTCGCTGACCCGGTCCGACACCCCGGCATAGACCGAAACCCCTGCTCCGGCGTCAGCCAGCGGACTGGCGGCCGAAAGGGACAGAGCCGCCGCCATCGACACAAGAATCAGAAAAAATCTTTTCATCGCGCCCCTTTCTACTGCTTGTCGGCGCGCGGGCCCCAGATCTTCTCCATCACCTCAAATGCCTGAGGGTCATAGGTCTTGAGCTGCTCATAGTTGAAAGGATAATAGTCGTTCTCCCCCCAATAGGCCTCGCACATCTCCGAGAAATACTCCATCTGGTCATTCAGGCAATAGGCCCCGTCCTTGGTGACATCATAGTTCCATTTGCTCTCGGGATCGGTGGTGTTGTAGCGGTAGGCCGTGCCTTTGTACATCCCATTATCCTTCGCATGTTTCCAGGCGTTGTAGATGTCCGTGTTCTGGTAGCCGTTCTCGACGCCGAGATTGTGATAGAGGTGGCAGAGCTCGTGCAGAACCATATAGGGCTGATTCTGGCGCGTCCATTTATAGTAGTTCACATAGTTGCAAATCTCCACGCACTGCCATTTCTCGGTCATATAGCCCTGACTGGCAAGCCATTCCTTGGAAACATGGTACCACGCGGCGCCGTCTGTGAGATCCTTCTCCATCCAGATCGGATGCTCCTTCATGACCTTCAGGGCCTTTTCGGGGATAATCTTGTTGATCTCGCTCAGATTGAGCTTCATCTGGGCTATGGCGTTCTGGGCGTCCGCAGTCTGGGCCACGGCGGTCCTTATCTTGAATGTAAACCCTTCGTGCTCGATTTCGGTCCATTCAGTCTGAGTCTGGGTCGAAGTCCCTTTGTTGCCACCGGGGTTCTTCGCCGGATCCACAGGGCCTTCCTTGCCGCAGGAGGCGAAGGAGAATATAATCAGGGCGGACAGCAGTATAGCTTTGAGTTTCATGTTTATGGTGTTTTGGTTGTTGTCAAAAAAATCGGTTGCGGCGACAGTCAGGCCGCATAATCTGTAAATGTAGCTAATTTTCCCGTAACCGCATAGCTCTATTTTTCCGGCGGCGGCACTGCGCTGACCACGTCATGGGCCCGATATGGTTCTTCGAGGCTGCGGGCGTCTTCGTCAGAAAGGACAAGGTCCACGGCCTTGACGGCGTCGAGGAAATGGTCCGGATCGGTGGCACCGACTATGGGCGCCGCGACTCCCCTGCGGAACAGCCATGCGAGAGACACTTCGGTCATGGACACTCCGAGACGGCCGGAGACTTCGGCGACCCTGTCGATTATCTGCTGGTCGTTGTCTCTGGCCCGGTCATATTTCCCCCGCAAGTTCTTGTCGGTGCGTGAACGCATGGACCCGGACTCCCAGCCGCGGTGCGTCAGGTGGCCGCCGGCGAGGGGCGAATATGGAATCAGGCTCACTCCATACTGTCGTGCGACAGGGATGAGATCGCGCTCGTCTTCGCGGTAGAGGAGGTTGTAGTGGTTCTGGAGGGTGGAGAAGAGGGTCCAGCCGTTCTTTTCGGCGCAGAGCTGCAGGTTGTGGAACTGGTATCCATACATGGCCGAGGCTCCCAGGGCCCTCACCTTTCCGGCTTTCACCAGCGAGTCCAGGGTCTCCATGGTTTCTTCCATGGGATGGTCATAGTCGAAGCGGTGGATCTGGTAGAGGTCGAGGTAGTCGGTGCCGAGGCGGCGCAGGGTGCCGGCGATTTCCCGGAGTATGGCCTCGCGGGAGAGAGCGCCTTCGTTGAAATAGACTTTGGACGCGATGACGACCTTGTCACGCGGCACTCCAAGATTTTTCAGGGAGCGGCCGAGGTATTCTTCGCTGGTGCCGTGGGAGTAGCAGTTGGCCGTGTCGAAGAAGTTTACGCCGAGTTCCAGCGCACGGGCGACCATCTTTTCGGTCCGGGGCTGTTCGAGGGTCCATAGATGGAAATCTTCGGAAGGTTTTCCGTAGCTCATGCAGCCGACGCATATTCTGCTGACGCTGATGCCGCTGTGTCCGAGGGTGGTGTATTTCATGGTCTGTGGGGTTATTGGGTATGGGTTATGTTGTGCTATGCGTATTGCATTTTGCGGTCTGTGTTATGCGGTCTGCGGTGCCGGGGCATGGCCGTTGCATTTTGTGCTCTGCGGTGCCGCTCAGCTACGGCTGTAGTGCGCAGGTGCCGGCGCCGCTCGGCCGCGTCTGCGGTATGCAGGTGCCGCCGGCCACGCGGGTCCCAAAGGGGAAAGATACAGAAAAAAGTTCACCGAACGCATCTTTTTCTGATTTTATGTTTGGATTTTAAAAAAGATAAGTATCTTTGCAAGACTTCTACGAACTCTGGATGTAGCGCAGTTGGTAGCGCACCTGGTTAGGGACCAGGAGGTCGCTGGTTCAAGTCCAG
>CAVIVH010000170.1:0-3250 GCA_963646185.1 bacterium
GCACTTCGCCGCACAGATACAGCCCCTTCACTAGCCTCGACTCCATCGTCTTGGGCAGAACTTCCTCGGTGGCGACTCCGCCGGCCGTCACCACGCATCTTTCATATCCGACATAACCGTCTATCTCGAAGCGCCAGTCCTTCAGTGCGGCGGAGAGAGAGTTCAGGTCGGCCCGCTGCCCGTTCCGGGCGCTTTTCAGCACGGCGGGATTCCATTTCAGAAATCCGTTTATCAGCTCCGTGGGCATAAGCTTGCCCAGCAGAATCCGCATCATCGCGCCCGTGGACAGGCTGCGGCTGCGCGGGTCCTTCTGAATCTCCTGCCATAGTCCCGCAACCCTTTCTTTCACCCGGCCAGCGTCTATGGCCGGCTTCATGTCCACGCTCACCCGCGTTTTGGCGCCGCTGAGGATTGCCTTCACGCAGTCGCGGCTTATCGCGAAGCCTATCGGACCTTCCAGTCCGCCGTCGGTGAAGCTGATGTCTCCGGTCTCGTCCCGGATGATGTTGTCTCCGGCGAAGAGCTTGACTCCCACATTCTTAAGTTCGATTCCGCACAACGACCGCCCCTGCTCCGACAGCGGTGCGCTCCGGTCGATGTGCCCTTTCAGCCCCTCGGCGGCCTTGTCGGCCGGGCGGATTGCGTTTCTGCCATCCGGACTGCCGGCCAACTGGCGGTTTCCGTTTGTCCAGCCGTTTCCGTCTGCCGGGCTACCGTCCGCCGGGATATGCCCGAATCCGCCGGCAGCATTCCGGAAGCCTTCGGCCAACTGCGTGGACTTCAGGGACTTGTATTTGTCGGCTATGCGCTGAAGCTCGTCCTTGGTGTCGGACATCTTGTAGCCTTTGGGGACGAGGGCGGTGAGGGAGGGGAAGCACTGCTTTATGCTGTGGCCGAGGCTGCGGGCCCATGAATAGCCGTCGCCGGTGCTGCCGGTGCCGGGGTAGGAGAGACCGCCGGTGGCGATAATCAGCTTTGAGCAGCCGAAACTCGCCCCGTCCGAGCATTTCACCGTGAAGCCGGCCGATATGTCGCTGCCGGTATCGTTCCGGCCTGATTCAGAACCGTTTCCGGCCTTTGATAGGTCGGCGCTTTTCGGAGCGGGGCCGTATTCGGAAACGCTTCCGTCCTGTGTCGAACCATTTTTGGAAACGCTTCCGGCTTGTGCCGCGCTGCATTCGGCAAAGGCTCCGGCCGGCTGGGATGACGCCGCTTCGGAGCCGGTCCCGTCCATTCGGGAAGACTGGCCGGCGGGGGAGGACTCTGCCGAAATTTTAGTCACTTCGCCGGCGGTGCGGATGACGGCTCCGGCAGACTGAGCCAGGCGGGCGAGGGCGTCCACCACATCGGAAGCCCTGTGCGAGACGGGAAAGGCCCGGTCGCCGCGTTCCACCACCGCCTCCAGGCCGGCGGAGCTGTCGAGCAGGTCGATCAGCCGCTGCGGGGTGAGGTTGAAAAAAGCCGGCTTCAGGAAATTCGGGTTGGTGCGCACATGGCGGGAGAAATCCTCCCAGTCCTTGAGATTCGTGAAGTTGCACCGTCCCTTGCCGGTGATCATGATCTTCCTGCCGGGACGCGGCATCTTCTCCAGCACGAGCACCGAAGGCTTGTCCATCGAAGAGGCTGCGCCGTATGCGGCCATAAGCCCGGAGGCGCCTCCTCCGATTATAATAATGTCGTAAAACATTGGGCTTCCAAAGAAAAATTGTATATTTGCATTCCCCTTCGCGGGTATGCCGCTTTAGCTCAGTTGGTAGAGCAGCTCATTCGTAATGAGCAGGTCGCGGGTTCGAGTCCCGTTCGCGGCTCTGATTCTACTTCAGTGCGCTCACCTTTTCGATTATCTTTCTGAGCGTTTTCACTGACTTCCCGCTGGGAATTATCCACGCATAAATAATCAGCAGACAGACGACGAACGAAGCCGCCGACCTGAGCGCGCTTGCCGATTCGGGGAACAGCATGTTCGCCGCCAGAACGGCCAGAAGCACTGCGGCCGCGGCCACGGCATGGACACAGCCCCTCAGGACCGTGCTCCGGCTGCCCTCCTTGAAGACCGCCGCGTATCTGTGCGGTTTTCCGGCGTCGTCGAAGGCTTCCAGACGGCAGCTGATGAAGCGTTTACGCCATGGGGTCGAGAAGTCCAGCACCATCCAGTCGTCCTCGTCCGTGACCTTTCCGTATTCCTTCAGTTCGGCCCTGAGCTGCCCCAGCGCCGTTCCGAACTCGCCGTCCATGGAGAAGAGCGCGGTTCCCGCGTCCATCATCTGCACCTTCTTGTCCATTCCCTTATCTGTTTTTTAAACCGGAACCTGTTCATAAACGCTTATCGCAACCGTCTGGCCGGTATAAGCGCTTATCACCCAAAGCCTGCCGTTGTCGGCCTAAACGTCCGCCGATCGGCGTAAACGCTTACCGCACACGGCCGTCGGGGCCGGTTTGTGAAATCCGACGTCAAAGGTATCAATAAAACCCCTATTTTTGCCCGCGTATGCGCTATATTTTATCAATTCTCCTGATTCTGGCCGTTTCCTGCGGCCGCAATCCGCGTGCGGCATCGCCAGAAGCGGTGTCCGACGCGCCGGAATTCTTCACGATTCCCGACTCGTCCCATGTGGTCCTGCTGTCGCCCTATGGCGGCCCGGCCGACACCATAGACGTTTCTGCGCCGATGCTGAAAATCGTCTGTATGTCAACGTCTTATGTCGCTTATCTCGATGCGGCGGGGGCGGATTCGGCGATATGCGGAGTTTCGGGGCTGGACTATGTGAGTTCGCCGGAGCTGCTTGCGCGGAATGATGTCGCGGACGTGGGGTATGACGCCGAGCTGGACTATGAGAGGATTCTGGCCATGAAGCCGGACTGTGTCGCCGCCTATTCGGTGTCATTTGCCGAGCCGCTTTATGTGTCCAAGCTGAAGTCGCTGGGGGTGAGGGTGATAATGGTGAGCGACCATCTGGAGAGCCATCCGCTCGCGAGGGCTGGCTATATCCGGCTTTTCGGGGCGCTGACCGGGCATATGCACGAGGCGGATTCGGTGTATAATTCGGTGAGGGATAATTATATGCGCATAAAGACGTCGGCCGACACATCGGTCCGGAAGAAGGTGCTGTTCAACATTCCGTATGGCGGGCAGTGGTTCATCCCGGGCAGCGAGAATTATATGTCGCGGCTGGTGAGGGACGCCGGCGGGGAAGTGAACGGGGCTGCGGAAGGCTCGCGCGAGTCGTCGGTGATCTCCATAGAGCAGGCT
>CAVIVH010000171.1:0-3225 GCA_963646185.1 bacterium
GGGTTGCGGTCTACCTGGTAGCCGGAACGATAATATCCATGTGCACAAGAATATTTAGATAAAAACTATGGAGCTTGATTTCAACAGATTTACGGACAGGGCGAGGATCACCATAACAAAGGCTGCTGAACTGGCGGTGAACTGCCGCTATCCTTCGGTGGAACCCGAGGTGCTCATGGTGTCGCTCATCCAGGAGACGCGGGACATGGCGTTCTTCCTGCTTCAGAGGATGAATGTAGACAGGGTGGCGTTCTGCCAGACCATATCGGAGTCCCTCGCCACGATCGAGCGCTCGCATACGGAGGGATCCGTCGAGCTGTCGGAGAATACTGTCCAGGTCCTCACAACGGCACAGAGGATAGCGCAGTTTCCGGACAGCCCTGCCGTTGCGGTGGAGCACATCTTCTGGGCGCTCTGCCTGACACCAGGTCCCGTCTGTGACATCGCGCGCCGGTTCGGGATAGACGGACGGAAGATCGACGAGGCCGTGACGGAGTTCAGGAACGGCAACATCAGCCGGAGCGGCACCAGGAGACAGACAGATGGGGTGAACGCCGACGGCGGCGCGAGAGAAAGCAGGGAACAGACGGGAAACGGAAGCCTGAAGAACCTCTCCAAGTATGCGCGAAACCTTTCGGTAATGGCCGAGCAGGGGAAGATTGAGCCGGCCGTCGGCCGAGACACGGAGGTCAGGAGGATACTGCAGATCCTTTCGCGCAAGACCAAGAACAACCCCATGCTCGTCGGGGCGCCGGGAACGGGAAAGACGGCCATCGTCGAGGGCCTCGCCCACAGGATTCTGAGGGGCGACGTCCCGCAGGAGCTGACGGGGCTGAAAATCTATTCGCTGGACATATCGGCCATCGTCGCGGGGACAAGCCAGCGTGGCGAGTTTGAGGACCGTCTCAAGAAAGTGGTGAAGGAAGCAATGTCGGATCCGGACATCGTCCTGTTTATAGACGAGATCCACCTCCTGATCGGAGGGGGCGATTCGATGGACGCCGCGAATATCCTCAAACCCGAACTGGCGCGCGGAGAGCTCAAGGTGATAGGGGCGACGACTACGGACGAGTACATCAAGTACGTCGAGACGGACAAGGCGTTCGCGCGGCGCTTCCAGAAGGTGACGGTCGACGAGCCGGACACCGACTCGGCGATCACCATAATGCGCGGTATCAAGCCGCGCTTCGAGAAGTTCCACAGGATAAAGATCCTTGACGAGGCCGTCGTGGCGGCGGTCAAGCTGTCCCAGAGATATATCACGGACCGGTATCTGCCGGACAAGGCGATAGACCTCATCGATGAGGCGGCTTCAATGATGAGGCTCGAGCGGTCCTCCGTGCCCGTCGAGCTCGACGAGATGTCAAGGCTGATACGCTCCAAGGAGATGGAAAGGGAGTCTCTGCGCCAGGACGAGGAGGACCATGACCTGACGGCCCTCGACGGGGAGATTGCCTCGCTGCGGGAGAAGGAGAACGAACTGAACGCGAAATGGCGGAATGAACGGCAGCAGATGGAGGATATCCAGCGCAAGAAGGACGAGATTGAATCCCTGAAGATCGCCTTCGAACAGGAGGAGCTGTCCGGCCGCTACGAACAGGCGGTAGCCTTGCGGTCTCGCATGGATGCCGCCAGGACGGAGTTGTCCGCCATGCAGGAGGAGCTCGCGGAAGGGGAGGGCAACCTTCTGAAGATGACTCTGGACGAGGACGACATACGTCAGGTGGTGACGGCCTGGACCGGAATACCGGTCAGCAAGCTGGGAGACGACGAGTATCAGAGGCTGATGGATCTGGAGTCCACCCTGAGCGCGTCGGTCGTGGGGCAGGACAAGGCGGTCGAGGCCGTCTCGAAGGTGATAAGACGCAACAAGATGGGATTCGGGGATGCCGGGAAGCCGATAGGCTCCTTCCTCTTCCTGGGCACCACCGGCGTGGGCAAGACGGAGCTGGCAAAGACCCTCGCGGAGTATCTCTTCAACAGCAGGGAGATGCTTGTCAGGATAGACATGAGCGAGTACCAGCAGGAGCACTCGGTTTCGCGCCTCTTCGGAGCGCCTCCGGGATACGTCGGATACGACCAGGGAGGACAGCTGACGGAAGCCGTGCGCCGCAAACCCTACAGCGTCATCCTTCTGGACGAGATAGAGAAAGCCCATCCGAAGGTGTTCGAGACAATGCTGCAGGTCCTTGACGACGGCAGGATGACCGACGGACAGGGCAGGGTGGTGAACTTCAAAAACACGATCATCATAATGACATCCAACATGGGGGCGTCGGCCATATCGTCCACAATCATCCGCGGGAACGGATCCGAGGAGAGCATCGCCGCAGCTAGGGCCCAGGTGCTTGCCATGCTCAGGGAGAAGGTCGCCCCGGAGTTCATCAACAGAATCGACGACATCGTGATGTTTCAGCCTCTGGGCATGGAGGAGATCCGCAAGATTGTCGCCATCCAGTTCAGGCAGCTGAGGAACAGGATGCTCTCCAACGGGATAGATGTCCGGATGGATGAGTCGGCTCTATCGCTTCTCACTCGGGAAAGCTATGTCCCGGAATACGGGGCACGTCCTGTGAAGCGCGCCATCAATGACTCGATCGTCAACGAGATGACAATGAAACTGCTTTCACGGGAGATTGTCAAGACCAGTCCAATCGTTATCGTTGCAGAAAACGACAGGTTCATTTTCAAAAACGCCGCAATATGAAAAAAGCATTGAAGATCATCCTTATCACGGTGTGCGCGACACCACTGATACTGATAGCGCTGGGTATAGGCCTGGTTCTGATCTTGGACATGAACTGCGCAAGCACACCTGAGCAGATCGCCAGGCGGGTTCGCCTTAAGCTGCCGGAATATGAAATCATCGACAGCTTCGACAACCTTGACAGGACCGCATCCGCCTGGACATGTTATGACTTCGATATTGAATTCAAGCAGCCTCAGGATGACGGATTCATCGATTCGCTGAAATCCAACAAGTATTGCACGAAGGAGGACGGGAAGTATTTTCTGCAAAATGAAAGGGATGACAGCTGGTTCTGTATTGTCGTTATTGACGAAGAGGGCAGAACCGCGCATCTGAGCTATTCCTACAGGGACTTCTTTTTTTGATTCAGAATTCAGCCCGGAACGAAGGCCTGCCTTTCATTTGTCGGGTCGAATTGTTAATTTTGCATACATACATAAAACAAAAACAAAGTATAATGGCATACGAACATAAAG
>CAVIVH010000172.1:0-3197 GCA_963646185.1 bacterium
GCCATCGCCGATGGTACTGCCCCACCAGGTGGGAGAGTAGGCAGCTGCCGTTCTTCGAGAGCTCCAGACAACATGACGTTGTCTGGAGCTTTTTTTTAATCCCCAGCCGGCTTTGCCGGCAGCCCCCTGAAGGGGGCACTTCGGCCTCACGGCCGGCGGGCAGAAGCCCGCTTGTCGCTTCGCTCCGGTTGTCTGGTGCTCTTTCGTTATATCCTATCTCAACCATCGAATCGTCCGGCAGGTAGCCCACAGCGGAACTCCGCTCGCGTTGCTCGCTCCGGCCCCTCCCACAATCTGCTTCGTCCTGCTGACGCAGAACTCGCATCTTGCGGGCCCCGCCCCCTGCCCATGTCCGGGGGTGGACATGTCCGCTGTGGACTACCTGCGGACGATATCTTCCATCGCGTAAAAGTATACCGGAGCGAAGCGACAAGCGGGCTTCTGCCCGCCGCACGAAGTGCGAATATACCCCTGAGAGGGGGCGACGGCGACAGACGTCGGGGGTTAAGATAGCCGAGGGACAGGATTTTAAATCCTGTCCTTGATATTATACAGATTGCGCTCGGGGGAGGTGCGGGAAATCATCTCGCAGATGAAGCCGGCAAGGAACAGCATGGTTCCGATGACAACGGCGACGAGCGCCAGATAGAAGAGCGGCTGCTCGGTGACGGGCCTGAAATGCCAGCCGTTGGCCTGATGGACGAGCTTGACGGCAATCAGCCATACGGCGATGACAAAGCCGGCCAGGAACATCAGAATCCCAGTGAAGCCGAAGAAATGCATGGGCTTCTTTCCGAAGGTGCTCAGGAACCACAGCGACAGCAGGTCCAGAAAGCCGTTCACGAAGCGCTCCATGCCGAATTTGCTCTTCCCGTATTTCCTTTTCTGATGATGCACCTGCTTCTCGCCGATCCTGTCGAATCCGGCGTTCTTGGCGAGATAGGGAATATAGCGGTGCATTTCGCCATAGACCTCAATGTTCTTGACGACATCGTTGCGGTAGGCTTTCAGCCCGCAGTTCATGTCGTGCAGGCGTATGCCGGTTATGAGCCTGGCTGTGGCGTTGTAGAGCTTGGAGGGGAGATTCTTCGTGAGCTTGTTGTCCTGGCGGTGCTGCTTCCAGCCCGACACGACGTCATATCCATCCTCCACGACCATCCTGTACATCTCCGGAATCTCCTCCGGAGAATCCTGCAGGTCAGCGTCCATGGTGACCACGACCCTGCCCTCGGCCGCCTTGAATCCGCAGTAGAGCGCCGCGGACTTGCCATAGTTGCGTCGGAAAGAAATCCCCTTCACGGCGGGATATGTCTCCGAGAGACGTCTGATCTCCTCCCATGAACCGTCCCTGCTGCCGTCGTCCACCATGATTGTCTCATGGCTCCAGCCCTGCGCCGTCACGACTCGCTCAATCCACTCCACGAGCTCCCCGAGAGACTCCTTCTCATTGAACAGGGGCACTATTATGCTCAAATCTTTGGAAAAGCTGTGGCTCATCTGGCGTTGGGTTTATGCGTTCGGATTGGAGAAAGGGTCGGACGAGGGAATCCTTCTGGAAAGGATGGCTGACAGAATCCATCCATAGACAAAGCAATATATCAGGTTGGAGAAAAAGCTTATGGTGGGGATGTCGTCCATCACCATTTCAATCGATTTCATGGTGTTGGAGTCGAGGGTGCCCGAATACTGCTGCATCACGGTGTCTATGGCGGCGGATATCTCGGCCGGGGCCAGGAACATATAGCTTGCCAGCGAGCCGGCGGCCACTATGAGCGCCGAAAGGAGGGCTGTCGTCACCCCGAGCCTGTAGCTGTCCCTGTTGTCCGCTCCGGGATGGGCGGAGACGAACCGCTCCATGGCCTTCTTCATCAGCATTATGCAGCCGGTGAACTTGACGGCCCAGATCACGAACACACCCACATTCACGGCCATATTGAGGGCGACGCCGCCTTTCACTTTGGCCAGCAGGGTGGACAGTGCCATGCATACGATGCAGAGAAGTCCCAGTGCGGCTCCGGCCCTGGAAGCTTCGTTCCATATTGTTTTAGAAGATATCTCTCTGGACATTCAGAACTGAATTATGCGGCCCGGTCCGCATGGGGCGGAACTCAGACATACAAATATAGGTTTTTTTTGTAAATTTGCGGTTCGAGTAAAAATATGTCAGATCAATGAGTATAAACATCACATTCCCAGACGGTAGCGTAAAGTCCTACGAGAAAGGAGTTTCCGGCTACGAAATTGCTATGGGCATAAGTCCGAGACTGGCTTCGGAGGTGCTCGCAGTGTCAATCAAGCCAGAAGGCGACACAACCATCGACGGCGGCACTACCATAGATCTGACCAGACCGATAACCGAAAGCTGCTCCATTAAGCTCCTGAAATGGGACGACGAGGCCGGCAAGAGGGTGTTCTGGCACTCTTCTTCCCACCTTATGGCAGAGGCTCTCGAGGCTCTCTATCCGGGCGTCAAGTTCGGCATAGGCCCGGCCATCGAGAACGGTTTCTATTATGACGTGGACCTCGGCGACAAGACCATCTCCGACGCCGATTTCGCAAAGATCGAGAAAAAGATGCTGGAGCTGGCCAGGGAGAGCCAGGAGTTCAAGCGCATAGACGTTTCCAAGGCCGACGCCCTCAAGCATTTCCAGGAAAAAGGCGACCCATATAAGTGCGAGCTCATCAGCGAGCTGGCCGACGGCACCATCACCTACTACCAGAACGGCGCGTTCACCGACCTCTGCCGCGGACCCCATCTCGCCAACACCGGCGTGATCAAGGCAGTGAAGCTCACCAGCATAGCCGGAGCCTACTGGAGAGGCGACGAGAAGCGTCAGCAGCTCACCCGAATCTATGGCATAACTTTCCCCAAGAAGTCCATGCTGGACGACTATCTCAAGCTTCTCGAAGAGGCCAAGAAGAGAGACCACCGCAAGCTCGGCAAGGAGATGAAGCTCTTCACCTTCTCCGCAAAGGTGGGTCTCGGTCTGCCTCTCTGGCAGCCCAGAGGTGCCGTGATGAGATATGAGCTGGAGAAGTTCCTCCGCAAGAAGCTGAATGAATATGGCTATCTGCCGGTGGTGACCCCCCATATCGGAAGCAAGCAGCTTTATGTCACTTCCGGCCACTATGCAAAATACGGCAAGGACTCGTTCCAGCCGATACACACCCCCCAGGAGGGCGAGGAATATATGCTC
>CAVIVH010000173.1:0-840 GCA_963646185.1 bacterium
GGCTCGGCCGTCAAGGTCAGGGGCACTGTCAACGAATACCGCGGCGCGCGGCAGGTGACGGTCGAGCGCATACGCCTGGCCTTCGAGGACGATCTGTTCGATCCGGCCGACCTTGTGCCCTCGGCCCCCATCGACGAGGAGAAGAGCTGGAATGAGCTCATTGCGCTGGCCGAGTCGATCACCGACGAGGATTACCGCTCCATCTGCCTCGATCTGATCGACCGCTGGGGCGATATGGTGCGCACCATCCCGGCGGGCAAAAGCGTCCACCACGCCTTCCGCGGCGGGCTGCTCATGCACACCCTGTTCATGGCCAAAACGGCCGATTTCATGGCCGGGCTTTACAGCGCCGTCGTCGACCGCAGCCTGCTGCTGGCCGGGACGATACTCCATGATTTCGCCAAGTGCCGCGAGTTCACCCTTTCGCCCCTGGGCGTCGTTGTCGATTATTCGACCGAGGGCCAGCTGCTGGGCCATCTGGTCATGGGGGCGCAGGAGGTCGACGATTCGGCCCGGGCGCAGGGTATAGACGAGCGGAAGTCATATCTGCTCCAGCATCTGATGCTTTCCCATCACGGCCAGCCCGAGTTCGGCGCGGCCACGGTCCCGGTCTGCGCAGAGAGCGAGCTGCTTTCCTACATCGACATGATCGACAGCCGCATGGAGATATACCGCGAGGCCTTTATCGAGACGCCGGCCGGTGAGTTCAGCAAGCGCAATTTCGTCCTCGAAAAGAGGATATACAACCATATAAGCGATAAATAGGCATTATAAGACCCACCGGGGCGGAGAGGCACGATGTGCCCTCCGCCCCGGTGGGTTTATGGGTGTGTGTAGGAG
>CAVIVH010000173.1:850-1603 GCA_963646185.1 bacterium
GTGTAGGAGTGGGTATTTGGATGTTGAAGAAAAGCTGCGCATTTCTTCAACATGTTTTCCGCCTTGCGGCGGTTTCGCGGCATTTCTGCGGAAATGCTCGCGGGTTACGGAGTTTTTGTCAGGCGCATGTCCTGACAAAAACGGATTAAACAGCGCCGATGGCGCGGGATGTGTATGTCCGGGTGGTGAGAACCGGGGATGCCTTCCTCAACGCGGCTTCTGCCGCGCGCCGCAAGTGCGGCGTCCTGATTTGCCCGGACATGCGCCGAGCAAATCTATTTAATTCTATGGGGGCCCCGCAAAATCATAGATTTTGTGGGGATGCAGGGAGGCTTTTTCTGCGCCACTTTGCCGGTACTGCGCCGCAGGCTCGTGTGCCCGAAGCAAGAAACTCCTTATTCGTCGCGGCGATCTATTTTCATCACTCGCTGTAGCCGAGGATATCCTTCGCGCCCATGACGACGATGCTGAAATATTCGCGGATATAGCTGTTGACCCTGGTGAACAGGTTATCGGGCGTCGGGGCGGGCAGCTCGCCGACCACCATGTCATAGCGCATGAAGAGCCGCCGGGCGCGGTAAAGGTGGAACTCGGAGGAGACGACGGCGACCTTGCCGGTCAGCCCCTCTTTTTCCATCAGGGCCACCGAGAACTTGACGTTCTGGGCCGTGTTGCGGGAATCCTCTTCAAGATAGAGCCGCGAGGGGTCGCCCCCCCGGGCTTCGAGCCACGCGGCCATGGCCGAGGCCTCTG
>CAVIVH010000173.1:1613-3139 GCA_963646185.1 bacterium
GTCTGAGGCTCGTCGCTGCCCTGTCCGCCGCTCAGAACGGCGACGCAGCCGGGATGTTTATCGAGATAGTCAAGTGTAGTTTCAAGCCTGTTGGTCAGCATGGGGGAGGGCTTATCGCCCCAGAGTCCCGCGCCGAGGACGACAAGGATATCGGCGTCGTCTATCGGGACGCCCTGCCTGCCGCCGAATATAAGACCCTCTATCCAGACAAAGGAGACCAGACCCGCGGCGGCGCAGGCGGCAATCAGGGTCAGCATTATATGTGAAAAGCGCTTCATGCGCGGGCTTTCAAATGGGCCGGTCAGCCATAATACAAAGGCCGCCATCAGGCAAAAGAGGGCCGCCAGCTGCATGGCAAAGGCCGTTCCGCGGATGACGCCGCGGGAGAGGTACGCTGCCGCGCCCAGAATGACAAGGCCGAGTGCGGTTTTTTTCTTCATCTGCGGCGTCCTTTCCTGGGGTTTGGTTATTTGACTGGGGAAAACAAATTATGTTCCCAAGCTGTCAGGGAATCGCTTCGCTGGATTCCCTTCGACAGTTAGGCTCCGGCCTGCGGGCCGGTTTCGCGGCCGCATTGCGATGCGTCGCGCGGGTTACGGAGTTTTTGTCAGGCGCATGTCCTGACAAAAACGTATTAGATAGAGCCGATGGCGCAGAGCAGGCGTCCGGGGTAGAGCACCAAAAATGCCTTCCCCTTGAGGGGAACGCATCCACGATGCTCGGCACCCGGATATTGTTAACTTCCAATAACGGGTGCGACTAAGGCTAAATCGCAATCAGCGGAGCATAGAAAAATTACGAAAATAAGCGAAAAAACTGCATTTTCCGCTTGCCAAAGTGCAGTTTTTTTGTTACAATGGTTTTAGTCGTAAATACAACTATAAAGAGGGCGGCAAAAATGTACTTGGATTACCTTACTGATATACCGGATGTTAAGGGCAAGATCACATACAGAACTAAGGGTGACGCGCGGTATGTATATTTCGAGTATGACCGGATCTATGATCCGGCCAAGCAGTACACTACTGTGAAGCGGGTGACGATCGGAAAGGTCTCGGACGATGATGGGACAAAGATGAGGCCGAACGAAAACTTCAGAAAGTACTTCCCGGAAGTCGAAGTCCCGGAGGAAAAGGAATGTCTTTCAAGGAGCAGCTGCCTTAAGGTCGGCACATATATGGCGATCAATAAGACAATCAGGGATCTTGAACTGGACACGAAGATGGCGGATGTGTTCGGCACAAAGGCGGCTGGCATGATGCTCGACCTCGCTGCGTATTCGATCATCACAGAGAACAATGCGGCTCAGTATTATCCTGATTATGCGTATAACCACCCGCTCTTCACGCAGGATATGAAGTGCTACAGCGACGCCACAGTGTCTGATTTCCTGCGCTCCATAAGCGAGAACCAGCGGCAGGACTTCCTGAACAGCTGGAACGAGGAAAGGAACAGGCGCGAACGCATCTATATATCCTATGATTCAACCAATAAGAACTGTCAGGCCGGGGACATAGACATGGTGG
>CAVIVH010000174.1:0-2330 GCA_963646185.1 bacterium
CTTGATTGTCCTGGGCTGCTGAGCCTGATGAGGGTGCTCGGGTCCTGCATAGACATACAGGTTGCCGATCAGCTTGTCTCCGAGACGGGTCTTGGGGAGCATGCCTTTGACGGCTCTCCTGACCAATTCAGCAGGTCTTTTGCGCAGAATCTCTGCAGGTGTCGAGAAACGCTGTCCTCCGGGATATCCGGTGTAGCGCACATAGACACGGTTGGACATCTTGTTGCCCTTGAGGGCGATCTTCTCGGCGTTGATCACGATGACATTGTCACCGCAGTCCACGTGAGGAGTGTAGCCGGGCTTGGTCTTGCCGCGAAGGACAAGCGAAACCCTGGCGGCCAGACGTCCAAGTGCGAGATCAGTAGCATCAATGACGACCCACTCTTTCTTTACGGTCGCTGCGTTCAGCGAAACCGTCTTGTAGCTTTGTGTCTCCACTGTCTTGATCTTTAATGGTTTATAACTAAATTTTGCGATCCCTACACAATATAGGGGTCGCAAAAGTAAGAATTTTTTCGGATTTATCAAAATTATCCGCTTTGCCGGGCATCTTCCCCGGGCACGAACGGCCTGATTTCCAAGAACGTGCCCGGACGGGACTATATCGACAGGACGGAAAGCACTTCGATCAGCTCCTTGTCGATGGGCTTGTTCTTCTTCACGGCGCGGCTCAGCGGGACATAGACGATCTTGTCGTCTTCGATGCCCACCATTATGTTCCTCTGGCCCTCCTGCAGGGCCACTATGCTGGCATAGCCCAGGCGGCTGGCGAGTATCCTGTCGTTGGCGCTGGGGGTTCCGCCCCTCTGCAGATATCCGAGTATGGTCACCCTCACGTCGAACTGTGGATATTCCTTGCGGACCCTGTCGGCATAGTACATGGCGCCGCCGTGGCCGTTGGACTTGGCTTCGGAGACTATGACTATGGAGCTGTTCTTGCTCTTGCGCACTCCTCTTTCTATGAACTGCGCGAGCTGGTCCACGTCGGTCTGGTCTTCGGGGATTATGGCGGCCTCGGCTCCGGAGGCTATGGCGCTGTTCTGGGCGAGGAAGCCGGCGTCGCGGCCCATCACCTCTACGAAGAATATGCGGTCGTGGGAGGAGGCCGTGTCGCGGATCTTGTCCACGCTCTCGACTATCGTGTTCAGGGCCGTGTCATAGCCTATGGTGGAATCGGTTCCGTAGAGGTCATTGTCTATGGTGCCGGGCAGGCCTATGACCGGGATGTCATATTCCGAAGCCAGCACCTGCGCTCCGGTGAGGGAGCCGTTTCCTCCTATTATAAGCAGCGCGTCTATGCCCAGCTTCTGGATTGTCTCCCATGCCTTCTTCCTGCCCTCCGGGGTGGTGAAGGCCTGGCTGCGGGCGGTCTTGAGGATGGTGCCGCCGTGCTGGATTATTCCGCTGACGCTTTCAGTGACAAGTTCCTTGTAATTGCCGTTCATCAGTCCTTCGAAGCCGCGGTAGAAGCCGTAAACCTTCCAGCCGTTGTAAATCGCGGAGCGGGTTATCGCCCTTATGCACGCGTTCATTCCGGGTGCGTCTCCGCCGGAGGTGAGCACTCCGATTGTCTTAATGTTGCCCATGATCATCTTTTGTATCAGGTTGTATCAGGGCCTTTGCTACAAACAATATTCCAAATCCGGGTGCATTTCCGCCCGTTTTCCGGCCGTGATCGCTGTAAAAATGATTTTTATCCGCCGGTCTCCGCTTATGCCGGTCCGGGGCCCGGGGCATTTTGAGAAGCGGCGATTTTGTTCTATCATTGCAGAAAACAACAATCTGACAGATGACACACGGACATGAAGTGCTCCACATGATGGAGGGTAACAGCTATACCACAAAACAGCAGCTTACAGATGCAATCATCAGCCGTTTCGGAGCGGACGAGCGGTTCTATACCTGCTCCGCCGAGAACCTGACCGCCGCCGAACTGGTGGACTTTCTCGAAGCGCGCGGCAAGTTCATGCCGGCGGGCGGACCGGACGGCTTCACGGTCGATACCTCCAAAGTCTGCAACCATTGACGGGGATGGTCATATATCTCATAGCCATAAACATCGTGACGTTCGCGGTCTATGGCATCGATAAATACAAGGCCCGGCACGACATGTGGCGCATACCGGAATCGACCCTGCTTCTGCTGGCGGTCATAGGCGGCAGCATAGGCGCATGGTGCGGCATGAAGGCATGGCACCACAAGACTCTGCACAAGAAGTTCAGATACGGGATTCCGGCGATACTCATCTTGCAGCTGGCCGCCGCCCTGTGGCTCGTCAACAGGCTGGCCCAGACGCCGATGCCGATATAATCCGGCGCCGCAGAAAATCA
>CAVIVH010000174.1:2340-3076 GCA_963646185.1 bacterium
CAAAAGGCGCAGGCATTTCCGCTTATGCGCTGGCTCTCAGCGGTCTGGGAGAGGTTTGTGAAAATTGTGGATAACTTTTCATGCTCTTTCTGCCGAAAAAAAGGAGATAATCATATATTTGCTTTAGAAGCTGTCCGGGGAGTCTCCGGACGGCTTTTTGACGGAAAAACTCATAGGACTATGGTAAAGCATGTGATCAAGCGCGACGGACGCGTTGTGGATTTCAACAACCAGAAGATAGTGGCCGCAATCCTCAAGGCCATGGATGTCACAGAGGCCGGCGAAGACATAGTTCTTGCCGCCAGGATTGCCGATGTGATCAGCAAGAAGGGCGAGGACAGCATGTCGGTGGAGCAGATCCAGGACTGTGTGGAATTCGAGCTCATGAAGAGCACCCGCAAGGAGGTCGCGCGCAAATACATCGCCTACCGCAACAAGCGCAACATGGCCCGCAAGGCCAAGAGCAACGAGATTTTCCAGGAGATCATCGCCGCCCAGGCCAACGACATCACCCGCGAGAACGCCAACATGAACGCCGACACGCCCGCAGGCATGATGATGAAGTTCGCGAGCGAGTCGACCAAACCCTTCGTCGACGACTATTTGCTCAGCGAAGACGTGCGCGATGCCGTCAAGAAGGGCTACATCCACATCCACGACAAGGACTATTATCCCACCAAGTCGCTGACTTGCGTGCAGCATCCGCTCAACACCATCCTGCAGCACGGCCTCAAGG
>CAVIVH010000175.1:0-3053 GCA_963646185.1 bacterium
AACTGATATTCACCGCATTGAAGCAGCTGCCGGCCGAGACCGAAGGGTCTATGGGACCTATCAGCATCTTCCAGCGGACGCCGCGCAGCCAGAAGCTGAGCACGCCGAAAGCCATGGAAAGGGCCACGAAGCCCCAGCGGCAGGAGAGGAGGACGTTCCTGAAGTCCGCCCACTCCACATTGCGGAAGCAAAGGAACAGAAGCGCGGCCGCCACGAGGACGGACGCGGTGTATTTCAATATGTTCCGCAGTTTTGAAGACATGGGCGCAAAGATACCCATATTTTGCTTACCTTTGCTTTTCCTGGCAGCGAAAAGCCTGTTTTTCAACCATGAAGTCAATTCTCGGCATAGGGAACGCTCTCACGGACATTCTGGCCGTGCTTCCCGACGACACACTCCTCCACAGATATCATCTCCCCAAAGGCAGCATGCAGCATGTTGACATGGAGACCGGAGACCGCATATGGTCCGCCCTCAAGGAAAGGGGCGTGAAATATGTTCCGGGCGGTTCGGCGGCCAACACGGTCACCTGCACTTCCATCTTCGGAATGCCGTCGGGCTATATCGGCAAGCTGGGGCACGACGAGCTCGGCAGCCTGTTCAAGAGCACCATGGAGCAGTATGGCATCAAGACCACCATGCTCTACGGCACCAAGTCGTCGGGGCGCTGCATGGTCTTCATCACCGGCGCCAACGCCGAGAGGACCTTCGCCGACTACATGGGCTCGGCCCTGGAGATGAGCGCCGCCGACCTGAAGCCGGAGTATTTCGAGGGCTATGACTATTTCCATATCGAGGGCTATCTGGTTCAGAGCCAGGAGCTGATAAGCACCGCCGTGCAGATGGCGAAGAACGCGGGCTGCATAATAAGCCTGGACATGGCTTCCTATAATGTGGTGGAGTCCAACAACGCCTTCCTGCACAATCTGGTGGACAGATATGTGGACATAGTCTTCGCCAACGAGAGCGAGGCCAGGGCTTTCACCAAGTTTGAGCCGCGCGAGGCCCTGGAGGAGATTTCCAGGCACTGCAAGATCGCAGTGGTGAAGGTCGGCAAGGACGGGTCCATGGTCCAGTCCGGCGACGAGTACCATTACATAGAGGCATGGCCCGCCGCCACGATTGATGCGACCGGCGCCGGCGACACCTATGCGGCCGGTTTTCTCTATGCCCATTCGCTGGGCCTTCCGCTGAAGGTCTGCTGTGAGGTGGGATCCATTATCGCCGCCAAGGTGGTGGAGGTCGTAGGCACGAAGATTGATATTCCCCGCTGGAAGGCCGCGAAACAGGAAATCCGTGAACTTATGGCGGCCAACGGCATAAATGGGAATAATTGAGTTAATAAAGAATTCTTTCAGGAAGAAGGAGCTCCGCAGGAACCGCAGCGGGATACCCACTTCCATGCTTCCCCTGCGTGAGATCAGGACGGCCGCCGTCGTGATCGACGCGGAGGACTCGTCTTTTGACGCCTGCAAGCAGGCTGTCCAGGCGTTCTGCAGGGAGAAGGGAATAAAGGCGGAGATTTTTTTCTTTGATTTCAGCAGGGTGGGAAGCAGTGACAGGCTGATGACGAGCGTCACCAACACCATCCTCGCCAAGGACCTGAACTGGTATGGGAAGCCTTCGCCCGAGAAGATGAAGCTGCTTGCGGACTGCGCTCCGGACATGTTCGTCTCGCTGGTGGACAACACCGCTTTCCCCATCCATTTCATGGCGGCGTGCTGCCCGGCCAGGTTCAAGGTGGGCAGGAAGCAGCTCCCGGGCAATGTCTTTGACATGGTCGCCGCCGACAGCCCGGAGAGGGCGAGCTCGGAGGAGGAGATTTTCGGGCATATAAAAAGAATAATCCAGACAATAGAATAGACTATGAGCGAATTCGGCAAAGACGTGATCGTCGCCCTCAAGGGTTATGCTATGGGAGCCGCCAATGTGATTCCGGGAGTGTCCGGAGGCACCATCGCCCTGATTACAGGCATTTTCGGCAGACTGATAGACGCCTTGAACAGGATAATGGAGATCAGGACATGGAAGATGCTGCTGCACGGCGAATGGAAGGAGTTCTGGAAGGCCGTGGACGGAAGGTTCCTGACGGCGCTTCTGCTTGGCGTGCTGCTGAGCATATTCTCGCTGGCCAAGGTGATGGAGCACTGCCTTTCCTATTATCCCATAAGGACCTGGGCTTTCTTTTTCGGCATGATTGCGGCTTCGGCCGTGGTGATGCTGGCCAAGCTGAGGAACTGGAAATGGTCGGATGTAGCCTGGGGCGTGTTCGGCATCGTGCTCGGAGTGGTGATCTGCACTCTCTCGCCGACCACCACGACGGATGACCTCTGGTTTATCTTCGTGTGCGGAGCCATAGCCATATGCACCATGATTCTGCCAGGCATCTCCGGCAGCTTCATTCTGCTGATTCTGGGAAAATATGAATATATAATGAGGGCCGTGAGCGAGATGAACATCCCTGTGCTGGTGGTGTTCGCGGCCGGATGCGTGATCGGAATCCTGGCTTTCTCGAAGTTCCTGCACTGGTTGCTGGCCAGGTATGAGCGCCCCACGATGCTGGTACTCGTGGGCTTTGTGCTGGGTTCGCTGGTGAAGGTGTGGCCGTGGAATGACGCCTCGGCGATTGTGGGCTCGCAGATGCTCAAGCAGGGCGGGGATGCTGACGGAGTGAAAATCGCTCTGGACACTATCGCGCAGACGGGGCAGCAGCTGGAGCCGCTGATTACCGAGTTCCATGTGACCGGCGCCATGATTTTCGCTCTGCTGGGAGTGGCTCTCGTGGGGGTGCTGGAGTGGCTCGGCGGCTCGTCTTCGAAGGAATAGCCTCCGGGGGCTAAGTTTCCGGGCAAGGTCTCGGCCAGGTTCCCGGACTGAGGCCAAGTTTCCGGGCAAGGTTTCCGGACGGAAACAAGATTCCCGACGGGGATTTTTCTTTTACTGAATAATTTTTACTACCTTTGCAAACTGCAAACCGGTTCCGTAGCTCAGCTGGATAGAGCAACAGATTTCTAATCTGTGGGTCTAGGGTTCGAATCCCTACGGAATCACA
>CAVIVH010000176.1:0-1002 GCA_963646185.1 bacterium
CGCTGGTGCGGGACGGGAAGCAGAACGCGCCCGACCCGCTGACGCGCTTCACCCCCACGCTGACCCTCGCATGGACCGAACCCTCCGGCGGGCTGACTCTCAGGGCCTTCTGCAAGTCGTCCTTCCGTGCACCCACGTTCAACGACCTCTATTACACGCTGGTGGGATGGTCTCAGTTGAAGCCGGAGAAGGCGTCGCAGTATGATTTCGGGGCGGAGACTCCGCTTTTTCGGTCGTCTTCGCCGTTTTCGGCCAGGCTGTCCGCCGATGTGTTCTGCAACAGAATCACCGACAAGATAGTGGCCATGCCGGCGGCAAGCCAGTTCCGCTGGACCATGATGAACTATGGCAGGGTGAGAGGCCTCGGGGTCACCGCCACAGCCTCCGGACGATATTCCTCCGGCGACTTCAATGCGGGACTGTTGGTGACATATACCTGGGAATCCGCGCGCGACCGGACTTCGCCGGAGCGGATCACATGGGGCGGACAGATTCCCTATACTCCCCGGCACAGCGGCTCGGCGGTGCTGGACGCCGGCAAGGGGCCATGGACCGGAAGCCTGTCTTTCCTTTATACGGGAACGAGATACCGCAGCGCCGACAATATCGCCTCCGAGAGGCTGGATCCGTGGATGACCATGGACCTGTCTCTTTCCAGAAGGTTCAGCCTGCGCGGGGGCTGCGGCCTGGAGCTGGGGCTGGACGTGAACAATCTGCTGAACCGGAGATATGAAGTCGTGACGCGCTATCCGATGCCCGGCATGAATTTTATGGCGAAAGCGACGATTACAATATGAATATTCAGTGTAAAACAACAAATAACAACAATCGTATGAAGAAACTGTCTTTCTTTTTCCTTTCGGCCCTGGCCATCGCCTGCGCCGTCTCATGTTCCAAAGAAAACGGCGACCCGGACCCGACTCCGGCTCCCCATGTGTCGGAATATGTCTATGTCCTGAGCGAGGGCAAGATGGGCGAGAACAACGCGACCCTCTCCCGTTA
>CAVIVH010000176.1:1012-2445 GCA_963646185.1 bacterium
GTTCTCTTCGGTGAACGGCACCCCTCTCGGAGATACCGGCAATGACATAATCGTCACCGAAGACTACATCGTCATGGCCATAAACGGCTCCAACCTGATTCAGTTCTGCGACCATGACGGCAAGGTCAAGGGCAGCACCGAGGCCGTACCTTCCTGCAGAAGGATGGCCGTCGACACCACAGGCAAGTATCTCTATGTGACTTCATATGCCGAGAACGGCAATCTCTACAGGGTCAATCTGAGCGACTTCACCGTGTCCGGAATAGCCAAGACCGGCTATGAGCCCGAGGGAGTGGTCTGTTACAAGGGCAAACTTTTCGTGGCCAACACCGGCGGATATGCCTACAGCGGCACCCACAATTATGAGCAGACCATCACCGTCGTGGACGAGCAGACCATGGCTACCGTCGGCATGGTCAAGACCGGCCATTACAATCTCTACGGAGCTTTCGTCCAGAATGCGAAATATCCCAGATATGTCCTGGTGAACGCCGCCGGCGACTACGACTCCAATCCGGCCTCGTCTTTCATCTTCGACTGCGAGACGGAAAAGGTCGTCGCAGAGTATGATTTCCCGGCCACCTATGCCGCCCAGTATGACGGCGCATGGTATGTCCTGGGCTCGAGCTTCAACTATTCCACCTATAAAAGCGAGTACGTCACCAAGAAGATCGACATGAACGAGGGCTCGCCCGTGGTCACCGACTGGACCATTCCCGACCTTGACTCCATGGCCTCGCCCTACGGCATCTTCATCACCTCGCGCGGCAGCCTCTTCGTGACCGACGCCGGCGACTATGTGAGCCGCGGCACCCTCTACCGCTACAAGCTCTCCGGAACTCTCGTATCCAAAGAGACAATCGGCGTCAACCCCGCCCATTTCGCTGAGTATTAGAAGCTGTTTTGAATACAGGCCTGACAATAAGCGCGGCCGCCCGGAATCCCCGGACGGCTGTCAGATTTGAACGTTCGGCCGGAGGCGGGACGAACGTTCCGTCATTGTGGCATCCGCCGATGCCCGGGGCTGACACAAAAAAAGAGCGGCTGGATTCCAGCCGCTCTTTTTTTGTATGTGCCAGTCGGAATTACTCGGCTTTGCCGTCGGATCCGAGCACGTCCACGATCTTGTGGATATAGAGCTTCTTCATCTCGTCGCGGGCAGGTCCGAGATACTTTCTGGGATCGAACTCGCCGGGCTTCTGGTTGAGCACCTGACGGACGATGGCGGTCAGGGCAAGGCGGGAGTCGGAGTCGATATTGATCTTGCAGACTGCGCTCTTGGAAGCCTCGCGGAGCTGCTCCTCGGGGATGCCGACTGCATCGGGAAGTTTTCCGCCGTTGGCGTTGATGATGTCAACATATTCCTGGGGAACGGAAGACGAACCGTGGAGCACGATGGGGAATCCGGGGAGCTTCTTCTCGATCTCGTGAAG
>CAVIVH010000176.1:2455-3044 GCA_963646185.1 bacterium
TACGAGACGGCCGGTCTTAGGGTCACGGGTGCACTGCTCAGGTTTGAACTTGTAGGCGCCGTGGGATGTTCCGATCGAGATTGCGAGGGAGTCGCAGCCTGTGCGGGAAGAGAAGTCGATGACCTCTTCAGGGCTTGTGTAGTGGGAAACGGCGGCGGACACCTCGTCCTCGACACCTGCCAGCACGCCGAGCTCGGCCTCGACGGTCACATCATGTTTGTGTGCATATTCGACCACCTTCTTGGTGAGGGCGATGTTCTCCTCATAGGGGAGGGAGGAACCGTCGATCATCACAGAGGAGAAACCGAAGTCAACGCAGCTCTTGCAGAGCTCGTAGGAATCGCCGTGGTCCAGATGGAGAACAATTTCGGGATGCTCCCAGCCGAGTTCCTTTGCATACTCGACGGCACCCTGGGCCATATATCTGAGAAGTGTCTGGTTGGCATAGTTGCGAGCGCCCTTGGAGACCTGGAGAATGACAGGTGACTTCTTTTCGGCGGCGGCCTGGATTATGGCCTGAAGCTGTTCCATGTTGTTGAAGTTGAATGCGGGAATCGCATAACCTCCCTTGACGGCCTTTGCAAACATC
>CAVIVH010000177.1:0-2990 GCA_963646185.1 bacterium
TCCTCAAAGGCCCCGTCGTGCTCGGCCGCGACCATCACGACGTCTCCGGCACCGATTCTCCCTTCCGCGAGACTTCCAATATCTATGACGGTTCCAAATACACCGCCGACATGGCCGTGCAGAACGTGATAGGCGACTCCTTCAGGGGCGCCACATGGGTCTCGCTGCATAACGGCGGCGGAGTGGGCTGGGGCGAGGTCATCAACGGCGGCTTCGGCATGCTGATCGACGGCTCCGCCGATTCCGACAGGCATATCGACAAGATGCTGTTCTGGGATGTCAACAACGGCATAGCCCGCAGGAGCTGGGCCCGCAACAAGGGCTCCATAATGGCCATAAAGCGCGAGATGGCGAGAACTCCCTCGCTCAAGGTGACCGTCCCTGAAATTGCTGATGATGAATTGGTTAGAAAAGCTTTGAAGAAATGACACACATCATATCCCATTCACGCCTCACTATAGACAGAGTTGAGGAAATCCTTGTTGACAGGGAAAAGATCGAAATCGGACCCGAGGCTGCCGTCGCCATAGACAGATGCCGCAAATATCTGGACAGCAAGATGGAAGACATCGGCCGCCCCGTCTATGGAGTGACCACCGGCTTCGGCTCGCTCTGCAACGTGACCATCCCTCAGGAGGATCTCTCGCGCCTGCAGCACAATCTCGTGATGTCCCACGCCTGCGGAACCGGCGAGAAGGTCCGCCCCGAGATTGTCAGGCTCATGCTGCTGCTCAAGGTCCAGTCCCTGGCATATGGCCATTCCGGCACCCAGCTGGCGACCGTCCAGAGGCTCGTGGACATGTATAACAATGACATTCTCCCCGTGGTCTATCAGCAGGGTTCGCTCGGAGCTTCCGGAGACCTTGCGCCTCTGGCCCATCTCTGCCTCCCGCTCATAGGCATGGGCGAGGTCGTGTACAAGGGCGAGACCCGTCAGGCCGCCGACCTCTGGAAGGAACTCGGATGGGAACCTCTGACCCTGCAGTCCAAGGAGGGTCTGGCCCTTCTGAACGGCACCCAGTTCATGAGTGCCCACGCCGTGTGGAGCCTCATCCAGAGCAAGAGGCTTTCCCGCTGGGCCGACGTCATCGGAGCGGTGTCGCTCGAGGCGTTTGACGGCCGCATAGAGGCGTTCTATCCCCAGACTCATCTTCTGCGCCGCCACCGCGGCCAGATCGACACCGCCGCCGCCTTCATGGAGCTCCTTAAGGGTAGCGAAATCATCGCCAGACACAAGCAGCATGTGCAGGATCCCTATTCCTTCCGCTGCATCCCGCAGGTCCACGGTGCGGTGAAGGACACCATAAGATATGCCGGGTCTGTCATTGAAGACGAAATCAACAGCGCCACCGACAACCCCAATGTCTTCCCCGAGGAGGACATGATCATATCGGCAGGAAACTTCCACGGCGAGCCCATCGCCATTCCCATGGACAATCTTGCGATTGCCCTTTCTGAGCTGGCCAATATCTCCGAAAGGAGAATTTTCCAGCTCATCTCCGGTTCCCGCGGACTGCCCAAGTTCCTCGCCCCGAACCCCGGCCTCAACAGCGGCTTCATGATTCCGCAGTACACCGCCGCGTCCATCGTGAGCCAGAACAAGGGCCTGTGCTGGCCGGCCTCGTGCGACTCCATACCCTCGTCGCAGGGCCAGGAGGACCATGTGAGCATGGGTTCCAACGCCGCCACCAAGCTGGTCAGGGTCGTGGAGAATGTGGAGACGGTGCTCGGAATCGAACTCTTCAACGCCGCCCAGGCCCTGGAGTTCCGCCGTCCGCTCAAGACTTCTCCCGTGCTGGAGAATCTGGTGGGCCGCTACCGCAAGGAGGTGCCTTTCGTGGAGAACGATGTCTATATGCATCCTCTCATCATGAAGTCCAGACAATTTATCGCCAAGAGCTTTGAAAACGGTAATCAGTAATATTTCCGTCCTGACCGGCATCGTGCCGGAGGGCGTTCTGCGCAAAGAAGGCCGCGAAATGTCCGAAATCGGCACGCTCGAGAACGCGTGGGTGCTTGTGGAGGACGGTCTCATCTCGGATTTCGGCACAGGTCCGGCCCCCGTGGCCGACACCATGCTGGACGCCCGTGGAGGCATGGTCTTGCCGTCGTTCTGCGATTCGCACACGCATCTGGTCTATGCCGGGAGCCGTGACGGTGAGTTTCTCGACAAGATCAACGGCCTGTCCTATGAGGAGATAGCCTCCCGCGGAGGCGGAATCCTCAACTCCGCCGACCTGCTCGGGGCCACTTCCGAAGACGAGCTTTTCCGTCAGGCTTCGGAGAGGGTTCGCGAGGTTATCGCCAAGGGAACGGGCGCTCTCGAAATCAAGAGCGGCTATGGCCTGTCGGTTGACAGCGAGCTCAAGATGCTCCGCGTGATCCGCCGGATAAAGGAGACCTTTCCGGTGCAGGTCCGCGCCACCTTCCTCGGCGCCCATGCCGTCGCGCGCGGTCTCACCCGCAAGGCCTATGTCTCGGAGATATGCGGGAAGATGCTTCCCGCCGTCGCCGCCGAAAAGCTGGCCGACTATGTGGATGTTTTCTGCGACGAGGGCTTCTTCTCCGTTGAGGACACCGAAAGGATTCTTTCCGAGGCCGGACGCTACGGTCTCCGCGGCAAGATTCACGCCGATGAGCTCGCGTGCAGCGGGGGAGTGCAGGTGGGAGTGCAGTGCGGGGCCCTTTCCGTGGACCATCTCGAGAGGGCGGGCGAGGCTGAGATCCGTTGCCTCAGGGGCACTGAGACCATGCCCACGATGCTTCCCGGATCTTCGTTCTTCCTGGGAATCCCATACGGCAAGGCCCGCGATTTCATAGCCGGCGGTCTGGGCATAGCCCTGGCAAGCGACTATAATCCGGGATCCTCGCCTTCAGGCGACATGCGTTTCGTCATGGCCATGGGCTGCATAAAGATGAAGCTCACCCCTGTGCAGTCGCTCAATGCCTGCACGCTCAACGGGGCCTATGCGATGGGACTGTCGGACGTC
>CAVIVH010000178.1:0-2956 GCA_963646185.1 bacterium
CGCTGCGTCTATGACGAATGGTACTGGAAGGACAAATGCACCAAGACAACATTTACTTGGGGAGACAAACAGAGATGAGAAGAATACTTGACATATTGCTGACAGCTATCGCCCTCCTCGCCCTTGCGGGTTGCGGCGACAGCCTGGGCATAGACGGAAGAGAAGACGGAGACGGCGAGTCTGCCGGCCTCACATTCTCCGTCACCGTGCCCGAGGCCGGGACCATAAGCACGAAAAGCTTCTCCAGCGAGGCCATTTCTTCGCTCTGGGTGCTGGCCTTCGACGACCAGGGCTTCTTCGTGGAGTGCCAGAAGGCCGAGCCTGTCAATCCGACGTCCTTCTCCACCGACGAGAACACCGAATATGAATTCAAGGTCAAGCTGCAGGCCTCCATTACCAAACGCACGCTGCACTTTGTCGCCAACTATGACTTCTCGTCCAACCCTGTCAGCTACGGCACTGAGTATTCCGTGATGCGGGACCTCACCGTCTCCGGCGGGCAGGACGCCTACTGGCAGAAGTTGGAGCTCAAGGACGGCATCCGCTCCCAGGAGGAACTGGACGTCATGACTGCCGATGACCTCACCAAGTACTACAACGACAACGGTTTCAAGGCGATTCCGCTCGTGCGCAACTTTGCAAAGGTGAGCGTGGTTAATGCAGCAACTGATTTCGAGCTGCTTGGCTATGCTCTCTGGAATGTCCCGGACAGGGGTTGCGTCGCGCCTTGCGTGGCCAGCCATAACGCCTTTGCTGTCTATGCCAAGTCCGGCTCCACCAGCTCGCTTCCGAACAATCCCTGGATAAGCCGCTCCTATGACGAGCTCAAGGCTTCCTATGACGGCACTGCCGACACCGGATTCGAGGGCTATCTGCCCGGCGGTACGGAAATCATAGACACCGATGCCTCGAAGCTCTCCTTTTCCATGGCTGACGGGTATATGTATGAGCGCCCCTATTCCGGAGACCTCACCAACTCGGCCATAATCGTGAAGGGCAGCTATAAGGGCAATGCCGCCACTTACTATAAGGTTGACTTCGTGCAGGCGGCTGACGCCGGAATGATGACCTACTACAACATCATCCGCAACTTCGTCTATAAGGTCACCATCAAGTCCTGCTCTGCCGACGGCTATGCGACTGCGGCCGAGGCTGCCGCCGCCCCCGCGTCCAACAACTTCGTGTCGTCGGTGGTCACTCAGGACATAGTGAACATTTCTGACGGCACCAGCCGGCTGAATGTCAGCTACACCGACACGACGGTTGTAAATGCAAATGCCTTTACTTTCAGGTATAAGTATATTCCGGCGGTCAATGCCCCGACTGTCATAAACAATGACCTGATTTCTACCTATGACAAGGCTACGGGCAAGGCTCTGGCCGAGAACGGCTCTGTAATCAAGTCATGGGTTTCGGAAGATAATAAGACCACCAAGTGGCGCGTGGCCACCATCTTCCCGCAGACGCCGGGCGACGAGGAGAAGACCCAGACGGTCATTTTCTATGAGCCGCAGGCCTCGGGAACGAATGTGAAGATTGCCCGCACGGTGACCTTCCATCTGCGCAAGCCCTATACGATGGCGCTGGAGTGCTCTCCGGCTACGGTTTCTTCCGGTATAGGTCAGACTCTGACGCTGAATATAAAGATTCCCACTGGTCTTGCCTCGCATCTGTTTCCGCTGGAGTTTAAGATGGAGTCGGCCGCCAACTCGCTCACTCCGGATGTCTCCAAGTCGGAAGATACCTACAAAAGCGGCTATATGTCCACATGGTACGGTGCTTCGATAATTCCCGATGGCTCGACCAGTTCCTCCGGCTCGACTGCCGCCGAGCAGACGTTCGGATTCTCCAAGACGCTGAGCTATGCGGAGTACCAGGCTCTTGCATCCACCGCAGACAAGTCCTACAAGATTCTGCCCTGCGCCTTCAAGACCACCAAAGCCTCCTCCGCCACCACCGTCTGGGTTTACAACAAATACTTCAACTTCGGCTCCGGCCTCTCCACCGTCTCCTTCTCCAACTAGTCCGTCTCCTTCTCTCGGCTGGACCCTTTACCTGGCTACGCCTGGTTGTCCCGGATTCGAATCCCGCCTTGCTGCCCATGGCCCTCCGGCACCTTGGCTTTTCCCGTTGGATGAACCGCCTCGGCTCCGGTCTTCCGGTTGCCCTTGGCTTTTCCCTTTGGTTGACAGACAGCCTTGCGGCAACGCGTAAGTTTTTGAATTTCCAGACCGATTTTCTATCTTTCCCGGAAGTTTCGGATTTTCCTTCTTCCGGGTGACTGGGCGGCCGGGGCAGGGGATTGACGGATTTCTGATTTCCGGTTTTGACCGGAGATGCCCGTTGTCTGGCTTTTGTCTTTAAGCGGGTGATTGTCTCGGAGCGGGTGATGCCTCTCCGGGGTGCAAGATGAGAACTGTGTTTCAGATATTGCGTCGCGCGGCGCTGCTGGCGCTGGCACTTCCGCTTTTCGCCGCCTGTATCTATGATCCGTCGAATCCCGAAGGCGGTGACGGCATCGGCGTCGGCGACCCCCTCCCGGACTTCACCGTCACCATGTCCGACGGCAGCTCCCTCAGCACCCCCGACCTCGCCGGCAACGTCTCCCTGATAATGTTCTTCCACACCGATTGCCCCGACTGCCAGACAGCCCTGCCCATGGTCCAGAGCCTCTACGAAGACTTTGGCGGCACCGTGCGCTTCGTGGCCATAAGCCGGGAAGAAAAGGCCGGCAGCATAGGCCGATACTGGTCCGCCAACTCCCTGACCCTGCCATACTCCGCCCAGACCGGCCGCGACATCTACCGGCTCTTCGCTTCCGGCGGCATCCCCCGCATCTACATCTCCGACCCGTCCCTCACCGTCCGTGCCGCTTTCTCCGACTCGCCCCTCCCGACCCTCACCACCCTCCGCTCCGCCCTCACCGCCCTCCTCTAGCAACTCCTTTCCTCCGCCC
>CAVIVH010000179.1:0-2937 GCA_963646185.1 bacterium
CTCCCGCAATGTGGCGGGGGTGGTCCAGGGCTATGACCCCGCCCTCAGAGACAGGTATATAGTCGTCGGGGCCAGGCTGGACAACCTGGGGACCAACGAACTGACCGTGGACGGCAGCCCGGTGAATCAGATTTATTACGGCGCCAACGGCAACGCTTCCGGTCTGGCGCTGATGGCTGAGCTCGCCAGGATGGTGGCGACCAATAGCATACTTTTCCGCAGGTCCGTGATTTTCATAGGTTTCGGAGCGTCAAGGGAAGCATTCGCTGGGTCATGGTACTTCCTCAACAGGTCTTTCGGCGAAAGCGGCAAGATCGATGCGATGATCAATCTCGACATGCTCGGGACCGGTCCCGAATTTCTTGCCTACACCTCCTCCAACCGGGACATGAACCTGTTGCTGGCATCCATGTCCAGGGAGCTTCTGCCCCTCATGCCCACAGTCACGGCTACTGAGCCCTATCCGTCCGACCACAGGAGCTTTTACGCCTCGGAGATACCTTCCGTGTTCTTCACCGGCGGAGTCTATCAGGAGCATGATTCTCCCAGGGACACTCCGGACATTCTGGACTACGGCCTGATGGAGAGGGAGCTGGAGTATCTCTATGCATTCACCAGGAAGCTGGCCGACGTGGACGCGGCCCCCTCGTTCAGAGGCAGCTACAGCGAAAAGAAAACCGACAACAAGGCATATTCCTACCACGACTGCGACACCAGGCCCACCTTCATGGGCCATTCGGACCCTTCATGGTTCATGACCAAGTGGGTCTATCAGTATCTGCGCTACCCGGAAGAGGCGGTACGCGAAGGCATCCAGGGCAGGGTGAACGTCACCTTCACCATTGAAAAGGACGGCAAGGTGTCGGACGTGACGGTGGCCAAGAGCCTGGATCCGCTTCTGGACGCCGAGGCCGTGAGGGTCGTCAAGGCATCGCCCAAATGGAAGGCCGCGAAAGTGGACGGAAAGGTTGTGAGGTCGTATATCACGATACCGGTGGACTTCGTCCTTGAGAAAAAGGGCGGCAAGGCACGCATAGGAATTAAAAAATAGACAGATAGACAATATAAAATATGGACTACAATTTCAGAGAGATTGAGAAGAAATGGCAGGCCTGGTGGGCAGAAAACCACACCTACCAGACAAAGGAAGACCCTTCGAAGCCGAAATACTATGTGCTCGACATGTTCCCCTATCCTTCGGGAGCGGGCCTGCATGTGGGCCACCCGCTCGGCTACATCGCCAGCGACATATATTCGAGATACAAGAGGCTGAAGGGTTTCAACGTGCTGCACCCCATGGGCTATGACGCGTTCGGACTTCCCGCCGAGCAGTATGCCATCCAGACCGGTCAGCACCCCGAGAAGACCACCACGGACAATGTGAACAGATACCGCAGCCAGCTGGACAGGATAGGCTTTTCCTATGACTGGAGCCGCGAGGTGAGGACCTGCGACCCCGGCTACTACAAGTGGACCCAGTGGGCCTTCCTCAAGATGTTCGACTCCTACTATGACAACGATGCCGACAAGGCTCTCCCCCTGGGGCAGCTTGTCGCCAGGTTTGAGAAGTCCGGCACCGAGGGCGTAAACGCCGCCTGCTCCGGGGAGCTGTCGTTTACCGCCGCAGAGTGGAATTCATGGGACGAAAAGGAGAAGTCCAAAGTCCTGATGAACTACAGGATAGCCTATCAGGGAGAGACTTCGGTGAACTGGTGCCCCAAGCTCGGGACCGTGCTCGCCAACGACGAGGTCAAGGACGGACTCTCCGTGCGCGGAGGCTATCCGGTGGAGCAGAAGAAGATGACCCAGTGGCAGCTTCGCGTTTCGGCCTATGCCGAGAGGCTCCTCAACGGGCTTGACACCATAGACTGGACCGATTCCCTGAAGGAGATGCAGCGCAACTGGATCGGCCGCTCCCACGGCACGGAAGTGAATTTCCATGTCACCGGAGGCGCCAGGGAGAGGGATATCACCATATTCACCACCAGGGTGGATACCATATTCGGAGTCACTTTCATGGTTCTCGCCCCCGAGAGCGAACTGGTGGACGACCTCACCTCCGACGGCCAGAAGGAGGCCGTGGCCGAGTATATCGCCTATGTGAAGAAAAAGACCGAGAGGGAGAGAATCTCCGACACCAAGACCGTGACCGGAGTGTTCTCTGGCTCCTATGCCGTCAATCCGCTCACCGGCGACAAGGTCCCCGTGTGGATTTCGGAATATGTGCTTGCAGGCTACGGAACCGGCGCCATAATGGCAGTGCCCGCCCATGACAGCAGGGACTATGCCTTCGCCAAGAAATTCAATCTCCCGATCGTGCCCATCATCGAGGGCTGCGACGTGTCGGAGAGCAGTTTCGACGCCAAGGAGGGCAAGATGTGCAACTCCGGTTTCCTGAACGGAATGGACGTGAAGGAGGCCATAGAGGCCGCCAAGGACTATGTCGAGGCCAAGGGCATCGGTCACAGAAAGACCAATTACCGTCTGAGGGACGCAATCTTCAGCCGCCAGAGATATTGGGGCGAGCCTTTCCCCATCTATTACAGGGACGGTATCCCCACGGCTCTGCCCATGGACAAGCTGCCTCTCACTCTCCCCGAAATCACCGAGTTCAAGCCCACCGAGAAAGGCGAGCCGCCGCTTGCCCGCGCCAAGGACTGGACCTATGAGGGCTGGCCTCTCGAGACCAGCACCATGCCGGGCTTCGCCGGATCCAGCGCCTATTATCTCAGATATATGGACCCTCACGATGACAAGGCTCTCGTGAGCCGCGAGGCCGATGAGTACTGGCGCAGCGTGGACCTCTATGTGGGCGGAACCGAGCACGCCACGGGCCATCTCATATATTCGAGATTCTGGAACAAGTTCCTCTATGACCTCGGATATGTCTGCGAGGACGAGCCTTTCCGCAAGCTGGTCAACCAGGGAATGATCCAG
>CAVIVH010000180.1:0-2932 GCA_963646185.1 bacterium
ATCCGTCTTAATGGCGTGAGCATCCGCTATGGCGAGAGGACCATATTGAGGAATCTTGACTGGTCGGTGCGGCGGGGTGAGCATTGGTCGCTGACGGGGCCCAACGGGTCGGGAAAGTCCACGCTGCTGAGCCTGGTCTGCGCAGACAATCCTCAGAGCTATGCCTGTGACATTTCGCTTTTTGGATTTCAGAGGGGGACGGGCGAGAGCATATGGGACATCAAGCGGCATATAGGCTATGTGAGTCCGGAACTGCACAGGAGTTTCAGGAGGAATATGGCGGCTGAGCTGATCGTGGCGGGGGGACTGAAGGATTTCAAAGGGGTGTTTACGTCTTTTGACGCGGCTGAGCTGGAGACTGCCGCCTGCTGGATGAAGGTGTTCGGTATCGGGGACCTTGCGGGGCGGCCTTTCATGAGTCTTTCCAGCGGGGAGCAGCGGTTGGTGCTTCTGGCCAGGGCTTTCGTGCGGAATCCGGATCTGCTGATTCTGGATGAGCCCATGCACGGACTGGACAACCGCAACCGGGCTCTGGTGCGCTCGGTCATAGACCGTTACTGCTCAGACCCTTCCAAGACCCTTATAATGGTTACTCATTACCCGGAGGAACTTCCCTCCTGCATCAATCACAACCTCACCCTCTCCGTCCAGAAGTAACTGCTGAGGCATTCGGCGGTCTCCTCCGGAGACCTTCGCTTCGCTCATCCCACCGCCGCTTTGCGGCGGTCCCCCGCTCATGAGGCCGCGGGCGGCCACAGGTCCCGGAGGAGACAGCCGAATGCCTGAAACTTGATAATTGGCTTCTAGACGACAGGCTGCGGAGAAACTCCGCTCACTCCGTTCGCTTCGGCCCCTCCCACAATCTGCTTCGTCCTGCTGACGCAGAACTCGCATCTTGCGGGCCCTGCCCATGTCCGGGGGGGACATGCTCTCCGCAACCTGTCACCTGAAGCTGTATAGGTACAAAAAAGCCGGCTAAAGGTGATTTAGCCGGCTGTCTTGTGTCAGAGGGATTAAAACTACCGCTCGTTGCGGATTATGACATCCTTCATGATGTAGCGGTCGCCCGTGTCCTTGCCAATCTGGTCATAATAGCTCTGGTTATAGCCCGGAGCCGAAGAACGGCCTCTGACCACCTCGCCGTTCTCCGACGGCATCATGATCAGGTCATTATGCTTCACTATGATCAGGCGCGCCAGCTTATACCAGCGCTGCATCATCATCTCGCAGAACTTCTGGCTCTCTCCGGTCAGATAGCTCACCCTCTCGCCGCGGGTCATCTCCGACGCCTTCGCGGTGATCTCCTCCTGAGCCGAAGCATAATAGTCCTCCAGCTCCTTCTGAGCCTCCTGCACGTCCGGATAGATCAGCGACCAGCGCGGATATGCCATGTTGGCCACGAAATTGTTCATCCAGAAGGCGCTCTTCTCGTCGAACTTCGTATAGTCGGAATACTTCTTGTCGAACGCGTCGGGAACTATGTTGGTGCCGCAATAGACCGGCACATAGGCCACGCAGGCGGCGTCGTCAAGGTTGAACCATATGATTCCGCCCACCTCGTCGGGCAGCCAGCTTCTCATCTGGCAGACCATGGTCATGCAGGACTTCTGGGTGGCGATGGGCCTCTCGGTGAAATAGGTCTTGCCGCCGCAGGCCTGATAGGCCATAGGCATGGGCCTGACGGGCATTCCCCAGGGACCGGCGCTCATGTCGGCGGTCATGTCGAGGGGCGTTCCCTCATAATGGTCTCTCATGTCGTTCTGGATGTCCCTCACGGACACCTTCCGGTCGGGCTTGATCCAGAGCGGGAGCGAGTCATGCTTGTCGAAGTCGCCGTTGATATAGGGAAGATACTCTTCCATTCCGGCCTTGTGGCGGTTGAAGAAGCTCCAAACGCGGGCGTCGCCATAGCGGACATTCTCGAAGTCTATGGGGCAGTAGGCGTCGCGGAAGCTGAAATCCTTGTCCTTGCCGCTGAAGAATCCCATCTCCCTCGCGAAGGAGATCACATCCTTGGAATACATGCAGTTGTCGGGGTCGTTGAGCGGGAAGGTGCGGATGCGGCTGAGGTTGGCGTGGGCCGTGATGCAGTCGTCGGGAATCCTGACGGCCACCCAGACTGCGCCCTTGCGGCCGGGACCCTTGCCGATGATGTCCATTATCCATGCCTCCTGAGTGTCGCAGATGGTGATGGTCTCGCCGGATGCGTTATAGCCATATTCGGCGACAAGGTCGGTCATCACCTTTATGGCTTCGCGGGCGGTCTTGGCCCTCTGCAGGCCCAACTTCATCATGGAATAGTAGTCCAGCAGACCCTCCTCGTTGACAAGCTCCAGCCTGCCGTCGAAGGTGGTTTCCACTATGGAGAGCTGATGCTCGTTGATGAATCCCATCACGTTGTAGGTATATTCCACCTGGGGGATATAACCCTTCTGTCCCCAGCCGTCGATGGCCACCATCTCACCCTTGGCGTGCCTTCCGCCGGGGATGTAGGAAAGCGAGCCTGTGGCGCCATAGGCGTCGCAGTTGTAGGAGCATATGACCGAACCGTCGGCCGACGCGTTCTTTCCTACGATGAGATTGGTGCAGGCCTGGGCGCGCGGCCCGGCCATGAGAGCGGCGGCAAACAGGACCGCCGAAATCAGAAATTTTCGCATATTATATTAATGTAAAGAAGCTTTCCCGGACGGTCTGCGCGGCAAGGCCGGCGGCCCGTTTCGAAACAGCTTCCAATATAGCGAAAAATCAGCACTTCGGAAACCGTCCGGGGCTTCCAAAGCGCTGATTTTATGCAAAGCCTGAGATTTACTGCTTCTTCGCAGGGTCGCAGGTGAGGCCTATTCCCAGCTTGCTGAAAATCTTCCTGTCAACCTCGCTCAGCATCACGGTGGAGTGGACCTGGCAGCCTCTCAGCTCGGGAAGCTTGTCGAGG
>CAVIVH010000181.1:0-2927 GCA_963646185.1 bacterium
GTCTCCAGCACCTTCCTCTCCCTGGACTGTCCCGGGAACATGTCCAGACGGCGCATCACCTCCAGCCTGTCCGCAATCTTCAGGACTATCACCCTGGGGTCGCGGGAGTACTGGACTATGAGTTTCTTGTAGTTCTCGGCCTCCAGCCTGGTGTCTTTCGGCTTTATGGTCGCTATCTTGTTCAGCCCGTCCACCATGGCCATTATCCCGGCGGAAAATTTCCATCCGGAGGTGTCGATGTCGGGGTGTCTGCGCATGGCTTCGTGGAGAAAGACTGCCGCAACACATTCCGCCTGAAGACCTATCTCGTTGGCAACTATCTGCGCCACCCCTTCCGGATGGCTCAGGAACGGCGATCCGTCATATCTTGTGTCGTCCTTCAGGGCTGCTGAGGCGATGTCATATGCGCTCCTGATGAGGCTGCGCCCTTCTTCGCCGTAGTGCGGGAATTTCTCATCTATAGTGTCCATGGCCATAGAAAATCTTCTTCTAAATATATGGAAATTTTCCGATGGTGTATATATTTGCGCCCATGAAACTTGTGATTTTTGACCTGGACGGCACTCTCATCAACACGATAGAGGACCTCGGTGCCGCCACCAATGCGGCTCTTTCATCGTTCGGATTCCCCGCCCATGCGATGGATGAATATTACGGAATGGTGGGGCACGGAATACGCAAGCTCGTGATAAACGCGCTTCCTGAGGCGGACAGGACCGACGATGCCCTTGTGGACAGGCTGCTGAAGGTCTTCGTGGAATATTACACCGCCCACATTGATGTCCGCACCCGTCCATATAACGGCATCCCGGAGCTGCTTTCTTCGCTGTATTCCCGGGGCTATGCCATAGGCGTGGCTTCCAACAAGTTCCAGGCAGGGGCCGAGACTCTGGTGAAGAAGTTCTTCCCAGACATAAAGTTCGCCGGAATCCTCGGAGACAGGCCCGGCGCGCCCCTGAAGCCCTCGCCGGAGATAGTGTTCACGCTTATGGACAATGCCGGAATGGACCGGAACGACGTGAGCGGCAATGTGGTGATGGCCGGAGACTCCGCCACCGACATCAAGACCGCCGCTGCCGCCGGGATTCCCTCGATAGCCGTCACCTGGGGTTTCAGACCCGAGTCCGACCTGACCGCGGCAGACCATGTGGCCCACACGGCCGCCGAGCTGGACGCATTGATCGGAAAGATTCTGGGCTGAGCGGCGCGTGACCGGGTCCTCAGTCTTTCCAGACTTTCAGATATTCCTGCAGCGCCCACATCTCGTCCCTGAATTTTGCGGCCGCGGCGAAATCCAGATCCGCCGCCGCCTTCTGCATCTTGCGTTTGGCCTCGGCGGCGCTTTTCTCCACCTGACTCCTTGACATTGAACGGATTACCGGGTCCTGCAGCACTGCCGCCAGGTCCGCCTTCACATAACCGTCCACAAAGGCCGAGTTGGTGTCCCTCTTCGAGTCCATGCCCAGGCCCACGCTGACCTTTCCCTTGCCGAGTTCTTCGGGGCTGGGGATATAGACCGGATTCTCATATGAATTGGGGGCCGCGACCGTTCCCTTGCCGGCGGAGAACAGCTCTGTCGCGAGGGGATTCTCCTTGACTCCCACCTGGGTGGGGGTGATGTGGTGCAGCTTGTTGTATTCCATCTGCCTGGCCCTGCGGCGGTCGGTCTCATAGATGGTGTCGCGCATGGAGCCGGTGATATTGTCGGCATACATTATCACCAGGCCGTTGACGTTTCTGGCCGCTCTTCCGGCCGTCTGCGTGAGGGCTCTGGCCGACCGCAGGAAGCCTTCCTTGTCCGCGTCCATTATCGCCACCAGCGAGACCGACGGGATGTCCAGACCCTCGCGGAGCAGGTTGACGCCCACCAGCACGTCGAACAGGCCCTTCTTGAAGTCCTCGATAATCTCGATTCTCTCCGTAGTGTCTATGTCAGAGTGTATGTATCTGGTTCTCACGCCCATCCGCTCGAAATAGCTGTTCAGTTCCTCGGCCATGCGCTTTGTGAGCGTGGTGACGAGGATGCGCTCATCGGCCGCCGACCGCCTGCGGATCTCCTCCATCAGGTCGTCCACCTGCCCCTTTATCGGCCTCACCTCTATGGGCGGGTCGAGCAGGCCTGTGGGCCTTACCACCTGCTCCACCACCAGGCCGCCGGATTTCTCCAGCTCATACTCTGCCGGGGTGGCGCTGACGAACACCTTCTGCCTGGTCACCGACTCGAACTCCTCGAAGGTGAGAGGCCTGTTGTCGGCCGCCGCCGGCAGACGGAACCCATATTCTATGAGCACCGATTTTCTGGAATGGTCGCCGCCGTACATCGCCCTGATCTGGGGTATGGTCACATGGCTCTCGTCTATGAAGGTCACGAAGTCGTCCGGGAAATAGTCTATAAGGCAGAACGGCCTCTGCCCGGGGGAGCGCCCGTCCAGATAGCGCGAGTAGTTCTCGATGCCGGGGCAGTAGCCCATCTCCTTGATCATCTCCAGGTCATATTCCACCCTCTGTTTCAGCCTCTTGGCCTCCAGAGGCCTGTCTATGCCCTCGAAATAGGCCATCTGCTTCACGAGGTCGTCCTGAATCTGGCTGACGGCCTTGACGGCCCGCTCCTTTGTGGTCACGAAGTTGTTGGCCGGATAGATCGGAACCTCGGTCAGACCCTCCAGCCTCGCCCCGGTTATGGGGTCTATGAGCGAGAGGTCCTCCACCTCGTCTCCGAAAAACTCTATCCTCACAGCCTCGTCGGCTCCTCCGAGGAATACGTCCACGGTGTCGCCCCTCACCCGGAAGGTGCCTCGCTTGAAATCAGTCTCGGTCCTGCTGTAGAGCGCGTCCACAAGGTGGTAGAGCAGCTTGGTGAGGCTTCTGCGCTCGCCCTTGCGGACGGTCACCGTCTGGTTGTGGAAGTCTTCGGGGTTGCCTATGCC
>CAVIVH010000182.1:0-2921 GCA_963646185.1 bacterium
GAAGCCCGAATATGGCTGTGACCTCACGAATTTCGCGTCGAAACCCAAGTTCGGAGCCTATTTAATCGGGACCTATAAGTATAACGACAATGAAGGCTCTCACGGCGGTCCGGGTTTCGGACTTCGCTATGTCAGGGCCTATGTGGACGGCACCATTCTGGGCGATTTCGCCTATCGTGTGCAGATGGAGTTCGCGGGAACTCCCCATGTGAAGGACTATTTCATAGAGTGGAAGAAATTCCCTGAGTTCAAGGTCAAGGTCGGCCAGTTCAAGAGGGCTTTCACCTTTGAGAGCCCCATGAACCCCTGGGATGTGGGCACCGGCGACTTCTCTCTTGCAGTGAAGAAGATGGCTGGCTTCGGCGACAGGGTCGGCGAGGCTTCGATGGGCGGCCGTGACCAGGGTATCCAGTTCTCCGGAGACCTGCTGCCGATGGGCGAGGACGGTCACAGGTTCTTCCATTATCAGTTCGGAATCTATAACGGACAGGGCATCAACAAGACCGACGCCAACTCGTCCAAGGATTATATCGGAACCATCCAGTTCCAGCCTATCAAGGACCTCTATATCGGTGTGTTCGGATGGACCGGAAAGTGGAATGACGGCACCGTTGACCGTGACCGCAAGCGTTATTCGGTGGGTGCGAAATATGAGCATGACAACTGGAGCGCGAGGGCCGAGTATATCCACTCCTATGATTACTCTTCCCTGCAGGGCCAGAATTCTCTGGGTGATGCTTTCTATGCCACCGTGGGCGTGCCCGTGGCCAAGTGGTTCAAGGTCTATGTGAAGTATGACCAGTACAATGACGCAGGCTTCAACGGCGGCCTCAGGCAGAGCATATCTTCCATAGCCCCGAACTTCCGCCTGCACAAGAACCTCAACTTCCAGATCGAGTATCGCTACAATTCGACCAAGGTGTCCGGCCTGGACGCCACCGGCTACAACGAGCTCTGGTTCCAGTACTATGTGAGATTCTAGGAGTCACGCCAATCTCTATACAGAGCGGATGACCGATTTCTGGCCATCCGCTTTTTTTATGGAGCCCCGGCCCATGATGTTAATCAGCCTTTTAACCATCTCCGGCGGGTCGGGGGCATCGCAATCACCGTAACGAAGATGTCTGCATAATCGATGTTTAGATCATGTCCTTCAGCGAAAGCCCCACATAATCAATCGTCCAGCCCTTGTGGTGTCCGGCACTCTGGGCAGATTTATCGATAAGGGCTTTTCTGTCGATTTTTTCTTCATTGCGTTTGCATTCTCCGATTACTATCCTGCGGTCAGCTTCGTTTACGGCTATGAGATCAATCTCATTTTTCTCCCCCGGCTCTCCCTTCGAGCCTTTTTCCCAATAGTTCGTCACGATATTGTATTTCCCGGTCTCCCTATAGGACTGTCTGAACCATTTTTCCAGTATATGGCCGGAGAACGTTTCGTAATCCGCTTCTATTCTTTCCCTGACATAATCCATATTGCCGATTTCTACGGCACTCAGGTACTTATAGATGAAACGGAACCAAAAATTGAGGAAGTTATCTGAGATGTAGTATCTTACGTTCCTGGACTGCTCGCCGCTGAGATATGGACGGACCCTGGCCACAACATTGAAGTCATTCTCCAGCCTGTCCAGATAGCCGCCCGTCTCGAAACCCACATAGCTCGTCATGTCCCCGCGGTAGGTTTTGCCGCCGGCGAGAGCCGCTATGACCGAGAAATAGTTGCCATATTCCTTTCCGAACTCATCGGAGAGAAGTTCTTTGCCCTCGTCTATGAAATAAGAACCCACCGAAATGGCGGCGTCGATAATCGCCGCCTTTGTGTATGCTTTCTGCGTCATCAGAAGCTCGACATATTTCGCCACGCCTCCTGTTACCATATATAGGGTCAGAAGGTCATCCGGGGTGTAATCTGGATTATGGTCGTGGAGAATCTCTTTCAGAACGGATGTGCCGAACGGCTTTATTTTGAACTTCGCCGAGACTCTTCCATACAGAGGTTCGCCCTTGTCATCGAAAATCTTCTTCATTTTTGAGTAGATGGAGCCGCAGATTACAAGATTGATTCTGCAGTCATCTTTGTTGGAGTCCCAGACATTCTGGATGTCCGAGAAGATAGCTTCACCGGCAACTTTCAGGTTCTGGAACTCGTCCAATACCAGAGTGAAGTTCTTCCTTTTAGAGATATTCATTATCGCTTCGAAAAGACGTCTGAACGATGTGAAGTCGCCGAGGTCTTCGCCGAGTATATTCTTTACGATTTCTGTCAGCTCCTGGCAGAGCAGGTTCTCGCTCTTTTTTCCGACGAAGAAGTAGAGGAACGGAATGGATGTGAACGAGTGTTTGATGAGCATGGTCTTTCCGATTCTGCGTCGCCCGGTTATCACAATCATCTGGGCGCTTTCGGAGGAAAGAGCTTCATATTTTTTCAATGCGGCCATTTCGGCCTCTCTGTCATAAAACATCATAATTTCGCCCTATTTTAGTGTAACAGCCATTACTGTAACCGTCAGTGCAAAACTGGTGATTTTTTAGGAGAATTGCAATATTGGGCGATATTCTCGTCTTTATGGCCGAGAAAGAGGGGGGGGCGGCCATTGTGTCCCTGATAGGGGTCGCGGCCGAAGGACGCGGGGGTTAGGAAGGGTGTATCTGTCAAACAACTTCTTGTCGATCATATGCTTGCGGATATAGGACAGATATATCAGCGCAACGAACTGGACGAAGAGTTTCCCCTCAAGGGATGATTCTGATGACACCAGCATCCTCCGCCCTCCGAGCCGTTCCTTTATGTTTCCGAAGGCCTTCTCGACCACATCCTTCGAGCGGTATATCTGCAGCGCCGTTATCGGGTCCTTTATGTCGTTGCTCAGCAGGACGAAGTATCCGTACAGTTTCTTCGCCGCCTCGCAGGCTTCTTC
>CAVIVH010000183.1:0-2917 GCA_963646185.1 bacterium
AGGCTATGTTGTCCTTGGTTATCGGGAACTGGAATTGAGAGAGTTTCATCGCTGCTTCTTTTCTTTTCGCATACAACGCTGCATACAAGAATTATATACGGAAAAAACGGAAAATTGTTTCACCGCTCACACCTTGGCGCTGCGGAAAACCTCGACTATGGACGGATAGGTGTTCTTCAGATAGGGCGGGAGGCTGGATTTGGCCACCCAGGCGGCCTTCACTATGTCCTCGTCCAGCTGAGGTGTCAGGTCCACAGGGTCGGTGTAGAGCATCGAATACCACCAGGTGTGCTTGAGATGCCATATCCCGCCGCGCAGGTAGCAGTGGTCGGTGATGCAGATGAGATCTCCCAGGGCGAGCTTCTTCACCCCCGTCTCCTCTTCCACCTCCCTCATGGCCGTCTCCCTGATGTCCTCGCCGTTCTCCTGATGCCCCTTGGGCAGGTCCCACAGGCCGTTTCTCCGGATGAGAAGATAGTCGCCCCTCTTGTTGGATACCAGCCCTCCGGCGGCGTTGACCTCCCTGAATTCCGAACAGACCTTCCTGTAGGTCTCCGGGTCGGAGGTGGGGATGCAGACCAGGGGAAGCCCGGCCCCGTTTTCGAGCAGGTCCACGAGGGAACGGAACCCCGCGCCGTCTCCGGGACGGAACTCTATGGCGTTGGGATCCGCAAGGGCCGGATCGTCTTCGCGGCAGATCATTATGCACCGCTTTTCAAAATATATCCTGTGCATTTTCGCTTCTTAATGTCTATATTTGGACAAATATAGATAATTATGACACATTACAGCAGTAAGAGAGGTCTTGTGAACAATCCCCCTTACCAGTTATATATGGCGTTCGCCGACATGCGCAATTTCCTGCAGTATGTCCCCGAGGACAAGAAGCAGGACGTGACTGCGGACTATGACACGATAAGTGTGAAGGTCCAGGGCTTCGACATCGGCGTCAAGGCCTTCGAGAGGGTGCCGTATTCCAGGCTCACCTTCGTGGACAACGGGGCCCCCTTCGCATTCAAGATCGACCTCTGCTTCGACTCCGACAACGGCCGCCAGAACGTGACCGATTTCCATATAGAGGTGGACGCAGACCTGAATTTCATGATGAAGATGATGCTCGGCTCCAAGATCAAGGAAGGGTTGGACAAGATTGTGGATTCTATGGTGGACCTCTCCAACGGAGTGCTGCCCAAGGGATTCGACCCTTCGCAGTTTGACGGCGGAGCTGATTTCTTCCGGAAAAAGTGATGGAGCTATCTTCCGGCGGCGCATTTCTGCGCAGTCTAGAAGACGCGGCCGGGGCTGACAGGGCTCCGGCGGTGCTGGCCGCGCTGGACGGTGAACCCTCCGTGTCGGTCAGGCTCAATCCGTTCAAGACCGGCGCCGGGATTCCGGACATAGCCGCAGGTGCCGCGGAAGTCCCGTGGAACCGCCATGGCCGTTTCCTCGAAAAGCGCCCCTCATTCACTCTGGACCCCGTTTTTCATGCCGGAGCCTATTATGTCCAGGACTCTTCCGCCATGGCTCCCGGCCATTGCCTGCGGGCAATCCTGCCAGAAAATCCCGGCAGGCCGCTGAGGGTGCTGGACCTTTGCGCCGCGCCCGGCGGCAAGACGACCGACCTGGCCGCTTCCCTGAGGGAACGCTACGGATCTTCCTTCCTGCTTGTGGCAAACGAGGCGGTGCGTCAGCGGGCTTCGGTGCTGTGCGGCAACGTGGCCCTGTGGGGCGACCCCAATGTGGCCGTCACTTCTGCGGACCCTGCGGCCTTCGCAGCCTGTGAGGGCTTCTTCGACGTGATTCTGGCGGATGTCCCGTGCTCCGGCGAGGGGATGTTCAGGAAGGACGGCGACGCAAGGCAGATGTGGTCCGAGGACAACGTGGCCCTCTGCGAGGCCCGTCAGCGGCGCATAATCGGCGACGTGTGGCCCGCGCTCGCCCCCGGAGGCATACTGGTCTATTCCACCTGCACCTTCAACTCCAGGGAGAACGACGGAAACGTGAAGTGGATTGCCGGAAGCCTGGGCGCTGAGCCGCTGAAGGTGTGCATGCCGTTCGACGGGATAATAGATACGGAATACGGCGTCCTGCTTATGCCGGGCCTGGTGAGGGGGGAGGGCCAGTACTGCGCGGTGCTGCGCAAGGATGACGGGCCGGCCGGGAACTTCCGTCCCGGAAGGCCGCGCGGGAAGAGACATCCGGCGATTGCCGGCCTGTTCTCCGGCGACATGGTCTTCGAGGACAGGGGAGGAAGCATATTCGCCGTCCCCGAAGCGATAGCGCTGGAGCTGGAGGCCGTCGCCGGACTCGGACCCCTGATGACCGGAACGGCCATGGGAGCCCTCAAGGCCGGAAAGCTCGTGCCTCATGCGGACCTGGCGCTTTCCATAGCTCTCGCCCCGGAGGCCTTCCGCCGCACGGAGCTGGACAGGCCTGCGGCCCTTTCGTTCCTGCACGGCGATTCAATCCGGCTGGACGGCGCCGAGCGCGGAATCCTGCTGCTCGGATACGGAGGATATGGCCTGGGCTTTGTGAACAATCTCGGCAACAGATGCAACAACCTTCTGCCGCGCGGCAGAAGAATAAAGATGGACATATGATGAAAAAGACAATATTCCTTGTGGCGGTGATGGCCGCCATATGCGTGGGCGCATTCGCCCAGAGCACCCGCGAAGAGTACCTCGAGCGCTATAACCTGCTCTCCTCCAAGCTCGGCCTGGACGGAGTGGGGATAGAGAGCCTTCTCGTCAAGTGGGAGAACGCATATCCGGACGATGTGAACATGCTTTCCGCCGCCTTCCTGTATTATTATGCGAAATGCCAGAGCTCGTCCACGGTGCCCTCCGACAAGCCGTCCTATCTGGGCAAGGACCCCGTCCTGGAGCTCAAGGACAGCCTGGGACATCCGGTGTATTAC
>CAVIVH010000184.1:0-2902 GCA_963646185.1 bacterium
CTGTAATAGGCCTGGTCCGAGAATATAGTGGCGCGGCCCTTGTTGTACCAGTCCATTATGGTGTAATAATGGAGCGAGAGGCCGTCCATTCCCCTGTCCTTCAGACCGCTGTTCATCAGCACCTCGGTCCACTCATAGTCATAGTCAGAGGCGCCGGAAGCGACCTTATAGAGGCGGTTGCCGCTGAAGTCGCGCAGATAGGTGCCATAGCGGCAGAAAAGGAAGCTGTAATATTCCGGGACCATATTGCCGCCGCAGCCCCAGGCCTCGTTGCCGATGCCGAAATATTTCACCTTCCAGGGCTTCTCCCTGCCGTTGGCGCGGCGCAGGTCGGCCATGGAGCTCTTGGCGTCGGAAGTCATATATTCCACCCAGTCGGCCATCTCCTCCACGGTGCCGCTGCCCACGTTGCCGCTGATATAGGGCTCGGTGCCGAGCATTTCGCACAGGTTCAGGAACTCATGGGTGCCGAAGCTGTTGTCCTCCAGAGTGCCGCCCCAGTTGTTGTTGGAGATATATGCGCGGTTCTCCTGAGGGCCTATGCCGTCCTTCCAGTGGTAGTCGTCGGCGAAGCAGCCGCCCGGCCAGCGCAGCACGGGGACCTTGAGGGCCTTCAGGGCGTCGAAGACGTCCTTGCGGTAGCCGTCTATATTGGGGACCTGCGAATCCTTGCCCACCCACAGGCCGCCATAGATGCAGCGTCCGAGGTGTTCGGAGAACTGGCCATAGATTTCGGCCGGAATCGTGACACCGGTGCCGGCATCATGAATCTTTACGGTGGCGTCCTGGGCGTTCATAGCCCAGGGAGCAAGCAGGCAGGCGCCCGCCAGAAGGAGTGATTTAAGTTTCATGGAGTCAAAATTTTGCGTATTGACAAATATACAATCCGCAGACGGAAAATTCAACCCGCTTCCGGCACAAAAACCGCCAGCCAGACAGGGGGATGGCCGTTTTTCCGAAAAAACGGCCATCCCCATTCATGGGTAACCCGCCGCCGGGGAAAAGCAGTCCGATTCACCATTTTTCGGTATTGCGCCGCTCTGCGGATAGTGGCAACTTTGCACCCGAAATCCGGAAAATCGGCCTCGCAGGCCCGTCAGAGCGGTCCCCGAGCCGCAAAAAATCCGGAACAGCAACAGGCTTATGATGAACAATATTCTGAAAATCAGCTTCATTTCAGCGGCTCTCCTCACCGGCGGCGTCAATGCCGGTGCCCAGACTGTGGCCGCCGACAGCGTGATGCAGCATGCAAACGGCCACCGCCTCAGCGTGGGCGGATATGGCGAGGCCGCATTCTCGCGCAACTTCTATTCCGATGCCGGCAAGCGCTATTCCAACGCTGCCGCCTACAAGGACGCGCCCGGCCACGGACGCTTCGACATCCCCCACGCAGTGATCTATCTGGGCTATGACTTCGGCAAGGGCTGGACCATGGGCACCGAGATTGAATTCGAGCACGGCGGCACGGGCCAGTCCATAGAATATGAGGCCGAAGAGGCCATAGAATTCGAGCAGGAGACCGAGAAAGGCGGCGAGGTGGAGCTGGAGCAGTTCTGGATCCAGAAGTCATTCGGCCGCTTCGCCAACATACGCGCCGGCCACATAGTGGTGCCCTTCGGCCTCACCAACGCCTATCACGAGCCTCTCAACTTCTTCACGGTTTACCGTCCCGAAGGCGAGAACACCATACTCCCCTGCACCTGGCACCAGACCGGCGTGAGTTTCTGGGGCAGACAGGGCGACTTCCGCTACGAGGCGCAGTTCCTCGCCGGACTGGACGCCTTCCGCTTCAGCCGCAGCAACTGGATCCAGGGCGGCGCCCACAGCCCCTATGAGTTCGAGGTCGCCAACAAATACGGAGCAGCCGCACGCATAGACAATTACAGCGTCCGCGGCCTCAGACTGGGCCTGAGCGGCTATTTCGGCCGGGCCATGGGCAACTCCAACCCCAACGACACCGAATATGGCGACATCAGGGGCAATGTCTGCCTCGGCTCATTCGACTTCACCTATAGCGGACACAACTGGAAAGTCCGCGGCAATGCGGACTACGGCCATGTCAGCGATGCCTCGGCCATCACAAGCATAGTCTATCCCGGCACCTCGCTGGTGAAGCCCAACGAGTCCGGCTCCGGCAAATATTTCGGCAGCCATGCCATCGCCACCATGGTGGAGGCCGGCTATGACGTGTTCTCGCAGATCGCAAAGCTCCGCGCCGACGGCCAGAAGCTCTATGTGTTCGGACACTTCGAATACTACGACTCCTCCATCCACAACGCTTCGGCGTCATGGACAAGCCGCAACATAGTCTCCGCCGGCATCAACTACTGCCCCGTCCCGCAGATATGCATAAAGGCCGAGTACAGCCGCCGCATGCTCAAGACCGGCTACAACGACGAGCCTTCCATCAACATAGGCGTGGTCTATCAGGGCCTCTTCCTCTAGCAGAAACATAACAAATATATTCAATACCAGATGAAAAAGACATTCACTAACATCCTCTGCATCGCATCCGCCGCAGCGCTCTCTCTGAGCCTCGCGTCTTGCGAGAAAGAGAACGGATCCTCCTCGACGACTGTGGAGGCTTCGGAACTGAAGGCCGTGTCCGAGACCTACATCAACGACATCGTCTATCCGACCTACAAGGACCTTGCCGAGTACTGCCAAAATCTTAACGAGACCTGCGAGACCCTCTATCAGCACGCCTCCGCCGGCTCGATGACCCAGGCCGACATCAATGCGGCCTGCGAGGCTTTCAAGAACACCCGCCGCGAATGGGAGCGCAGCGAGGCCTTCCTCTACGGCGCCGCCACCGACAACGAAATCGACCCGCACATCGACTCATGGCCGCTTGACCGCAAGCAGCTGGTGGAGGCCCTCAACAGCTCTGAGCTCATCAGCG
>CAVIVH010000185.1:0-2878 GCA_963646185.1 bacterium
GTGTAAAATCACCCTCGTGGAGGACTCCGATTTTACGGTCCTGCAGAATGAATTTTACGATGCTAAAGGAGACAGACTGGACAACTAGTCTGTCTCTTTTTTATTCCGGACGCGCATCCCCGGAAGTGTATTTGCGCCATTTCTCCACCAGCGCCGTCATGTCGGCCGGGAGGTCCGAATCGAAGCGGATGAGCTCCCCGGTGCGCGGATGGACGAAGCCCAGCGTCTTGGCGTGCAGCGCCTGGCGGGGGCATATCTCCAGGCAGTTCTTTATGAACTGGCGGTATTTCGCATAGATCGTCCCCTGCCTGATTTCGGTGCCGCCATATCTGGCGTCGCCGAAGAGCGGATGGCCGATGTGCGACATGTGGACCCTTATCTGGTGGGTCCTGCCGGTCTCCAGCCTGCACTCCACCACGGTCACGAAGCCGAAGCGCTCCAGCACCCTGTAATGGGTCACGGCATGCTTGCCCTGGTCCTCGGGGCAGACCTTGAATTTAAGACGGTCGGAAGGGTCACGGCCTATGTTGGCGTCCACCGTACCCCCGTCTTCTCTGATGTCGCCCCAGACCACGGCGACATATTTTCTTTCTATGGAATGGACGAAGAACTGCCTGGCCAGGGCCATCTGCGACTCGTCGTTCTTGGCCACCACCAGAAGGCCGGAAGTGTCCATGTCTATTCTGTGGACAAGCACTCCCATGCGCTCGCTGTCGGCGGACGGCCCCATACCGAGATGCCAGGCGAGGGCGTTCACCAGAGTGCCGTCGAAATGGCCGTGGCCGGGATGCACCACCATTCCAGCCGGCTTGTTCACTATCAGCAGGTCATCGTCCTCATAGACTATGTCCAGGGGAATGTCCTCAGGAAGAATTTCCACATTGTGGCGCTGATAAGGCATCACGAACTGGATCACGTCCTGAGGCCTCACTATGAGGTTGGCCTTGGCCGTCTTGCCGTTCACCCTCACGTAGCCGCTCTTTATGGCCAGCTGGACCCTGTGGCGGGAGGTGTCGGTCAGATGCCCGGCCATAAACTTATCCACCCTCACCGGGGCCTGTCCGGGGTCCACGTTGAGCCGGAAATGCTCGAACATCCCCTGCTCGTCGTCGGCAGGTTCCGCATCGGACGTTTCCGCGCCTGCGGCAGGCGTCCCGGAGACCATGTCGGGCGCGTCGTCCTCAAAGATATCCCCGAGACCGGAGACTTCGCCGCTTTTCCGGAGTCCGGCCATCACTGTATTCCTTTTGAGGGGTCGAGGGAAAGATATATGGTCACTTCGGAGCCCATCTGCACCGGAGCCCCGCTCTCGGAAGCGGAAGGGGCCTGCTTATATACGACGGCGTCCAGCGAGTCGGAATAGTCCCTGACCGAAGAGTCGAAGACGGCTCTCGAGACATTGAGGTTGGCGTCATGGACGGCATCCACGGCCCTCATGTATTTGAGGCCTGCGACATTGGGGACATATGCCCTGAGCGAGTCGGCCTCGTTGAGGCCCACCACCAGATCCACTGCGGAACCGCTTTCCACCATGGCTCCGGGCCTGACTTCGCGCGAGCCGAGCAGCTGGCGAAGGACATTGTTGGTGGCCATGTCGCTGACATAGATGAGCTTGCCGAGCGCGAGGCCCCTGGACAGGAGCTCGGCCTTAGCCTGGCGCATGGAATAGCCCACGAGGTTGGGCATCTGGACCTTCTTGGGGGTCACGGAGTTGATGGTCAGGAGGATGCGGCGGCCTTTCTTGACCTTGGCGCCGGCCTTGGGATTCTGCGAGTACACGAGCCCGCGGCCCATGCGCCTTATATACACCGAATCCGTCACCTCTATCCTGAGATGTTCGCCGGCTGCCGTATATGAGGCTTCGGACACTTTCATGTTTGTGAAATCCGGCACGGAGATTTCCTTTCCGTGCCTGGTCGAGATTTTCAGCAGCACCCCGGCCGCAAAAGACAGGCAGAGCACAAAGATAACCACTCCCGCAAGGTTGCGGACCAGCCACTGGCCGAAAGACATGCCCGAAGGTGTATTGTTCTTATTCATCGCTTAAAAGAAAAGTTTGATGCATCCCTCCGCGAAGAGCGATATTCCTATGATTGCTATGGCCACTCCGGCAATCCTGTTCAGCCACACCAGCACTCCCAGCTTCACATGCTTGCGGATCCTGCCGAAAACGGACGAGAACACGAACCAGTAGGACGCCGAACCGGCGGCGACGGCCATTATGACTGGAGCCACCCGCATGTCATGCCCGGACACGTCCACCCCGAAGAAAGCGAACAGGGTGAGCATCACGAACACGGAGGCCGGATTGGACAGGGCCAGCGCCACCGCCTGGAGATAGTCCTTGAGCGGATGGCCCGTATCCCTCCCGGGCTCGAGCCTGCGGAACGGGTCCTTGAACACGACCGAGACGCCCACCAGGGCGACCACCAGCCCGCCGGCTGTGAGAATCAGCACCTCATGGCTGTCTATGAACCCGGAGACGGCCGCAAGGGCAAAGACTGCCACCGCGGAATAGATGGTGTCCACGGTAGTGGCCCCGAGCCCGGTGAGAAAGCCTGTCCGGTGTCCCTTTCCCAGGCTCACCTGAAGTATGAATATGGCCGTGGGCCCGAGGGGGGCCGACGCGCATATGCCTATCAGGAAGGCCTTCAGGATATTCAGCAACATCGCGGGAACTGTTTTGAAATAGCTCTACTTTCGCATTGGTACGAATCGCAAAGTTAACTTTATTTTCTTAGCTTTGCACACATGGAAAATCTGCGGAAAGAAAAAAGAACGATGGCCATTCTGGCCGCCGTCTTCGCTGTTCTGATGTCTGTCCCCTATCTGGTCCCCTGCTGCGGATTTCTGGCCCTGCTGGGCTTCGTCCCGCTGC
>CAVIVH010000186.1:0-1161 GCA_963646185.1 bacterium
CAAGAGGGACTATCCCCACGACGAGGAGGACGAAGAGCTCCGCAAGGCCGTCCACGATTTCTGCTATGGCAGATGCTATGAGCTTGCAAAGGCCGCAAAGCCTAAGCAGGAGAGAACCGCAGGCTTCGAGCAGATCAAGGCCGACTTCCTCGCAACCCTTTCCGAAGAGGATCAGGAGGCAAAGGCCGCTATGGTCAACAGATATTATGCCCATGAGGAGAAGGAGGCCATGAGGAACCTCATCCTCGACGAGGGACGCCGTCTCGACGGCCGCACCACCGATGTGGTCCGCCCCATCTGGTGCGAAGTGAACTGCCTGCCCTGCGCCCACGGTTCCGCAATCTTCACCCGCGGAGAGACCCAGGCCCTGGCATCTGTCACTCTCGGAACAAAGATGGACATGAAGGAAATGGACGAGGTGCTCGTCCAGGACACTCAGCAGTTTGTCCTTCACTATAACTTCCCTCCTTTCGCCACAGGCGAGGCCAAGGCGCAGAGAGGTGTGGGCCGCCGCGAGATCGGTCACGGAAACCTGGCTTACAGGGCCCTCAAGGCCGTGATGCCCAAGGCTCCCGAGTTCCCCTATGCAGTGCGCGTCGTCTCCGACATTCTTGAGTCCAACGGTTCTTCTTCGCAGGCTTCCATCTGCGGAGGCTGCCTTGCCCTCATGGACGCCGGCGTGAAGATCAAGAAGCCCGTCGCAGGTGTGGCCATGGGTCTCATCACCGACGAGGAGCGCCCCAACGAGCGTTATGCCATCCTCACCGACATCCTCGGTGACGAGGACCATCTCGGAGACATGGACTTCAAGGTGGCCGGAACCAAAGACGGCATCACCGCCACCCAGATGGACATCAAGGTCAACGGACTTTCCTATGAGGTTCTCGAGAAGGCTCTTGAGCAGGCCCGCCAGGGAAGGATGCACATCATGGGCGAGATGATGAAGGCCATCAGCGAGCCCCGCGAGGACTACAAGCCGTTCGTTCCCAGAATCGAGCAGTTTGAAATCAGCAAGGACTTCATCGGAGCCGTCATCGGCAAGGGCGGCGAGACCATACAGAAGATTCAGGCCGAGACCGGTGCCACCATCTCCATCGACGAGGAGAACGGCAAGGGCATAGTGGACATCGCCAGCGATGACGCCGAGGCCATGAGGAAGGC
>CAVIVH010000186.1:1171-2861 GCA_963646185.1 bacterium
GAGGAAGGCCAAGGAGTGGATCCTCAGCATCTGCGAGGTTCCCGAGACCGGCAAGGTCTATCACGGCAAGGTCGTGTCCATCCTTGAGTTCGGCGCATTCGTGGAGATTCTGCCCGGCAAGGAAGGTCTGCTGCACATTTCCGAGATTGCATGGGACAAGACCGAGAAGGTCGAGGACGTGCTGAAGGAAGGTGACGAGATTGATGTCAAGCTTCTTGAGATCGATGCCAAGTCCGGCAAGATGAGACTTTCCATGCGTGCCCTCCAGCCCAAACCGGAAGGATATGTGGAGCCTGAGCGCCGTCCGCGCGGCGACAGGGGAGACAGGGACCGCAGAGGCGGCGACAGGGATCGCCGCGGAGGTGACCGCGACCGTCGCGATGACCGCCGTGACGGAGACCGCCGCGAGAGAAGGTTTGACCGCCGTGACGACCGTCGCGACGGCGACCGCGGACCCCGCAGGCCGTTCCGCCAGGAGCATCAGGATGACGATCCGGCTCCGGAGACCAATAACGAGCCCGAAATATTCTAAAATTTATTTTAGAATATTTCACGCTATAGGGTCGGCCCGTTCGGGCCGGCCCTTTTGCTTATTAACCCCGGCCTGTCAGGGGATTTTTTTCGGTCTTTCGGCCGGCGGCGCTTCGGAGAACATGTCCACCCCCGGACGTGGGCAGGGGGCGGGGCCCGTTGACAGCAAGTTATCGCGAAGCGATGACGCAGATGGCAATGGGAGGGGCCGGAGAGAGCGAAGCGAACGGAGTTTCGGCGAAGTGCTGCTGCCTGAAACAGAAAAAAGACGAGAGGAGACTGCCGATGCGGATGCGGATGACATGAAAAAAGGATGACTGAAATTTCAGTCATCCTTTTTCGGTTATATGTAAGCCGGAGGCTTAGATCTCGTTCATCTCCTTCTCGTAGTCCTCCTTGCTTCCGACCACAATGTCCTGATATTCCTTCAGGCCGGTTCCGGCCGGAATCAAGTGACCGCTGATGACGTTCTCCTTCAGGCCCTCGAGATTGTCCACGCGGCCGCGGATTGCGGCTTCGCTGAGCACCTTGGTAGTCTCCTGGAAGGAAGCTGCTGAAATGAAGCTGTCGGTCTTCAGAGCCGCCCTGGTGATACCCTGGAGCACCTGGCTGGCGGTTGCCGGCTGAGCCTCGCGGGTTGCCATGGTCTTGCGTCCCTGTCTCTCGAGCGACTGGTTCTCATTCCTCTCGTCACGGGCAGTGATGATGTCGCCTGCAGAATACTTCTCCGAATCGCCCGCGTCAATCACGCGGAGCTTGCCGAAGATGTTGTCGTTGGTGTCCATGAACAGCCACTTGTCCACAAGCTCCTCGGGGAGGAACTCCGTGTCGCCGGGGTCGTTGATTCTCACCTTGCGCATCATCTGGCGGACGATGATCTCGAAATGCTTGTCGTTGATCTTCACTCCCTGCAGCCTATAGACTGCCTGCACCTCGTTCACGATATACTCCTGGGCCTTCACAGGACCGAGCACATTGAGAATGTCGCTCGGCGAGATGCCGCCGTCGGAAAGCTTCGTTCCGGCTCTGACATAGTCGTTCTCCTGGACGAGAATCTGCTTGGTAAGGGGCACGAGATAATGCTTCTCCACACCGCTCCTGTTCCTGACCACGATCTCGCGGTTTCCTCTCTTGACCTTGCCCATGAGCACCTCTCCGT
>CAVIVH010000187.1:0-2854 GCA_963646185.1 bacterium
CCGCCACCGTGACGACCGACAGCGCCACCCTCGGCGACGGCATAGCCGGCACGGTCTATGCGGCCTCCGACGACGACAACCGCCCGGTCATGAACAGCATCTATTTCGACATCACCCCGGAAAGCACGACCCTGGTCGCATCCGACCTGCAGAAGCTCATCTGCTTCCGCACCGCGAAGGTGAAGACCGCCGGGCCCTGCTCCTTTATTCTCAACAAGCGCCACGCGGCCGTGATCAAGTCCATCCTCCCCAAGGAGAGCACCGAAGTCACCGTCACCTTCGACGACAAGGTGGCCGTGTTCCGCACCGAGGCCGCTACCGTGACCTGCTCGCTGGTGGTGGGAAAATATCCGGACTATAACACCATAATCCCGAAAAACAACTCCAATGTGCTGACTATCAACAGGATGCAGTTCCTGAACACCGTCAGGCGCATCGCCGTATGCTCGCCTAAGGCGTCCAACTATATCAAGTTCGACATCGCCGAGGGCGGCATAGAGGTGTCGGCCCAGGACCTCGGATTCGAGATCGCCGCGCACGACAAGATTGTCTGCCAGTATGAGGGCGACCCGCTTTCCATCGGTTTCCGCTCCACTCACATAGTGGAGATTCTCGGCAACCTGAGCTGCGACGAAGTGGTCATGAAATTCGCCGACAAGAGGCGCTCCGCCCTGGTCCTGCCCGGCGAGGAGAGCGAGTCCGGCGACAAGGTGTTCGGAATCGTGATGCCTATAATGGTCAGATAATCAACCGATTGCATGAAACTGAATCTCAAGAGGCCCCTGCTTTTCTTCGACATAGAGAGCACGGGGCTCAATATTGCCACGGACGGCATCATAGAGCTGAGCTTCGTGAAGATAATGCCGGACGGCGAACAGAAGATCAAAACCTGGCGCGTGAAGCCCTGGGACTATGCGAACAGAAAGCAGATTCCCATAAATCCGGGCGCATCGCTGGTGAACGGCGTGCATGACGAGGACCTCGTCGATTGCCCCACCTTCATCACCATAGCCTCCGAAGTGGCCTCATGGCTCAGGGACAGCGACCTGGCCGGATACAACTCGGCCAAGTTCGACCTCCCGATGCTGGCAGAGGAGCTGGCAAGAGTGAGTCTGTATTGCGAGAACAAGCTGAAGGACAAGAATTTGCCTCAGGACAAGAGAGAGATGGCCACAAGGCTTATGGCCGATGTGGACATAGACCTGCACAAGTGCCTGATGGTGGACGTGCAGACCATCTATCATTATATGGAGCCGCGCAACCTGAGGGCCGCCTACCGTTTCTATTGCGGCGGCAAGGACTTTGACAACGCGCACACGGCCGAGGCCGACACTGTGGCGACCTATGAGGTGCTCAAGGGGCAGCTGGACATGTATCAGACGCCGGACGAGCATCATGAGCTGGCGCTCAAGAATGACGTGGAGTTTCTGTCGGGCGTGGGCGGAAGGCCCAGGGCTGTGGACTATGCGGGCAGAATCATCGACCGCGACGGGGTGCCCACGATCAGTTTCGGCAAGTATAAGGACCGCCCGGTGAAGGAGATATTCCAGAAGGACAAGGGCTATTTCGGCTGGATTGCAGGCGGAGATTTCACCCTGGACACCAAGCGGCAGTTCAGGAGGCTCTTCGAGCAGTATGCCGAGGAGGAGAAGTCCGAGCACGCCAAGCCCCTGGAGGGCAAGGACTTGTCAGCCGCCGCCGACCTGCTCAAGAGTCACTTCGGTGCGAAGTAGGGCCGGCCGTAAATTTTTATGAATATAATTGTGCGGACTGCGGGAGGCAGGGTCATCGCCCGCCCCGACACCACCTGGGTCAGGAAGAACGAAGACTTCTTCCCGCCCGACTTCGTGTCGGCGCTTTCGTTCACACCGGTCCTCTATGCCCGGATTTCCAAGGCCGGCCGCTGCATCGGCGCCGACTTCGCCCGCCGCCATTTCGGCGAGACCGGCTTCGGTTTACTGCTCTATCCTGCTGATTTGCTGAAGGTTGGCGATAGTTACAGTGCCAACGGCTCAGATGTCCGCAATTCCGGCAACGGTCCGGATGCCGGCAATAGCGGCGGCTTCGGCGATGCCTGGAGCGTCGCTGCGGCTTCCTGCATGGACAGAACATCCTATCTGCCGGATTTGCGGAAAAGCGGTTCTGAGTCTTTGTCTCCCACCGCATCCGCGGTGCGCCGCGAAGGCGTCCGGATTGGCGGAGCCGCTTCCGGAGACATAAACGCTTATGGCGAAATATCTGCGGGAGGCCTAAACGTTTATGACAAAAACGCTTTCTGCCTGAACAAGAACGGGACGGAATTTTTCCGCAGCGAAGGAATTGAAGCGGAAGCGCTTATGGCTGAGGCAGTTGTGGAGTCGAGCCGGATAATGTATCTGCGACGGGACGACCTGCTGGCGGTGGAGCTTGCAGCCCCGGCGCCGTTCTGGTCCAGAGCCGAAGGCAACGCCGAAATCCGCGCCCTGGCCGGCGACCAGCCCCTGCTCGATTTCAATATAACTGTGGAATAACCTCCGCCCAGTGCAGTGCCCGATGCCGGCACTCCCGCCCCGGACAGCGCCAAATGTCGCCCCCCCCACTCAGACAGCCGGCAGCTACTTGACTTCTACATAATAATTGAATGACTCCCGGCGGCCGGAAAAGATTCCGACCAGATCCTCCAGCACCAGGTCCGGCCTGGCGGCTCCGCTTTCCCAAAAGTCATTGCCGCCTTTCGCATTGATCCTGAGCGTGTTGTTGAATATCAGCCCTATGCCGAACTTCTCAAACAGCGGATTCACCGAAGCCAGCTGACTGCGAGTCGCGCACCAGCCCGGATTCAGCCATACGTCCGAGCCGGAGGCCAGCGCATAAG
>CAVIVH010000188.1:0-2810 GCA_963646185.1 bacterium
CTTATATACAGCCCCGCCTGTCTGTCCACCGGCGGCGGATACGGCCCCGACACCGTCGCTCCGGATGCCGATTCGGGCCTATGCCCGGGCTGAGCGTTGCTATAAGCGGCCGTTCCCGATTCAACTGTCTGGCCCGGAGCGATGACTCCCGAAGCAACGTCGGATGCAACAGTCTGGCCCGGAGCGGCAGGGCGGCCACCGGCATCCGGGGCGGCTACCGCTGAAGCATATGCCCGGGCCGGGCCGGAAAGCGCACCGGACAAAGCGGCGGCCAGTTCCGGAGCCAGCTTGTCCAGACGCGTCTGACTGCTGTCCTTCAGGACTATGTTCACGATTCTGGTATATGGCGGATAGCCGAACTCCTTCCTCACTGCAAGTTCCTCATTTTCAAAGCCTTCCTCATTGCCGTCATCCAGCATGGCATAGACCGGATGCCCGCTCTGCGCCGTCTGCACCACGAACAGGCTCCGCTTCCCCCTGCGGCCTCCCCTGCCTCTCAGCTGCTCCAGCAGCTGGAAAGCCTTCTCATCCGCCCGGAAGTCCATCTGGCCCAGCAGCGAATCCGACTGCACCACCGCCACCAGCGTGAGATTGGCAAAGTCAAAGCCCTTTGACACCATCTGCGTGCCCACCAGTATATCTGTCTCGCCCCTCGCAAAGGCCTTGACTATGCGTCCCGAAGCCGCGGCATTATCCCCGTCCAGACGATCGATCTTGGCCGCCGGAAACAGAGCCGCCAACTCCTCCTCAATCTTCTGGGTCCCCGAGCCTATCGGGACAAGGGCGCCGCCGCATTCGGGGCAGACGCCGCTGAAACGGGTCCATCGCCCGCAATAATGGCAGACCAGCGCATTTCTGTCCTTATGGTAGCTCAGCGGCACGTTGCACCTGGAGCACTTGGGCATATGCCCGCACTCCTGGCACTGCACGGCCGGTGAATAGGCCTTCCGGCCCCTGAGCACCACCACCTGCTCGCCTCTCGCAAGGGTTTCGCTTATATGGGCTATGAGCTTGCGGCTCAGGCTGCCCACCATTCCCCTCTTCCGCCGCTCTGCCGAAGTGTCGATTATCTCCACCTCGCACCCGCTGCCGCCATAATATTTCTCTTCCAGCTTCACGAGCGCATATTTCCCTGACAGACAGTTATATATAGTCTCCAGCGATGGCGTCGCCGACCCGAGCAGCACATGCGCCCCGTGGATGGAGCCGAGCATCACCGCCGCGGTGCGTCCGCTGTAGCGCGGCGCCGGAGAATCCTGCTTATAGGAAGTGTCATGTTCCTCATCGACTATCACAAGTCCCAGATTCCTGTGCGGCAGGAATATGGCCGACCGCGTGCCCAGCACCACGTAGGGCCCGCGCCTCACGGCCTCGGCCACGTCCCTGCGCCCTGCGGGGGTCTCGGCACTGTGGAACACCAGCAGGGCCGCCCCGAAACACAGCCGGAGCCTGTCCTCGAGCTGGCGGCTCAGGGCTATTTCCGGGACCAGGAACAGCACATTGCGGCCATGAGAGAGAGTCTCGGCGGCCAGCGTCATATAGATCTCCGTCTTTCCCGAACCCGTCACGCCCCTCAGCAGAGTTGTCTTCCCATTCCCGAACGCCTTCCTCACGGCCTCAGCCGCCTTCCCCTGCGCCTCCGTCAGCACCGGCATCCTAAATCCGACCGCCGAAACCGGCAGAGAACCGCCGGCTGCCATATCCGCAGTCCGGGCATTCAGCCGCGCATCGGCAGGCACATCGCCCGCAGAGGTCGCTGGCAAAACATCCAGCCGCGCATCAGCAGGGCCGTTACCTACAGAGGCCGCTGGCAAAATATCCAGCCGCGCATCGGCAGGGCCGTTGCCTACAGAGGCCGGCTGTCGAGGGTCATTGCCGGGCAGAAGGGCCAGACGCGCCCGGGCATCGGCCAGACGGGCCTCCAGCCTTCCGATCACGGCCCCCTCCTGCTCCTTCTTCCTGGTCCCGTCCCGCAGAGCCTCAAACGCAACCTTCTTCCCGACCAGATGCTCCTCCATAGTCCGGACTTTGAGCGCCAGAGCATCCCGCTCCTTCGCCTCCCTGTGCGCCCTGCGCTCCTCCGCCTGGCGGAAAGCCATTTCCTCACCAATCCTCACCGAAGGATACGCGGCCTTATAGACCTCCCCCAGCGTACACATATAATACTCAGAGATGAATTCCCAAAGTCCAAGCTCCTCCTCCGAGACCGGCGGCAGATTCTCCACCGAACTGATACTCAATATTTTATTCTCATCGGTATCCGGATCCAACCCGGTCTGAAAGACCACCGCCGAATAATCTTTCCCTGCGAAGCGCACCCCGACACGGCTTCCCTTCCGGACATCCGCGCCCGGCAAAACCCAATAAAAAGGGCACCACTCCAGACGGAGCGGCAAGATCACTGAAATATAAATTCTGTCCGGCAGCACAACGCGAATATACTAAGTAATCCCCAATTCCCCACCTGCGTCCCTCGGCCATATCCCACCTCCATCCCTTCGGACACATGCCGCCTAAGTTCTGCATCCGCATCCCACGGCCGCATCCGCCCGCTTCCCCTCGCCTACGTCCCGCCAACTTTCCCGCACGAGCCCGGCCCCCCATGGCGGTGCCTCTTCCGGAGCCCCTATACCCGCATTGCAAAGCAAATCGCAGCACAAGCACACCTACGTAACAGGTCGGGACATGCCGCCGCATGGCATCCCCGGAGCCTATTCCCAGAGCCCCCTATACACCGCTGCAAGACACCGACGCTACGGCCGGGACATTCCGCCGCATGACATCCCCGGAGCCTATTTCCAGAGTCCCCT
>CAVIVH010000189.1:0-2807 GCA_963646185.1 bacterium
GGATGATACCGTCCCTTAGGGCCAGGACTGTGGTTATAGCCTCGGCTCCGCCGGCAGCTCCGAGCATATGTCCGGTCATGGACTTGATGGAACTGATGTGAGCCTTGTAGGCATAGTCCCCGAGGGCCAGCTTGTAGGCCTTGGTCTCGGCGGCATCGTTAAGCTTGGTGCCCGTACCGTGGGCATTGATATAAAGATTGTCCTTCGAAGGGTCGAAACCAGCCTCCTCAAGGGCGATTTCTATGCACTTTGCCTGAGTGGTGCCGTCCGGCCTGGGGGCCGTGGAGTGATAGGCGTCGCAGGTGTTGCCATAACCCACCATCTCGGCATAAATCTTCGCACCGCGGGCCTTGGCGTGCTCATACTCCTCGAGTATCAGTATGGCGGCGCCGTCGGCCATCACGAATCCGCCCCTGTCCGCATTGAACGGAAGCGAAGCGTGCTTGGGGTCCTCGGCGCGCGAGAGAGCCTTGGCATTGGCGAAGCCCACGATCCCGAGAGGAATTGTGGCGTTCTCGCAGCCTCCGGCGATAATCGCGTCGGCATATCCGTAGCGGATGGCCCTATAGGCCTCTCCGACGGTGTTGGTGGACGTGGCGCAGGCGGTGACGACGTCAAGGCAGGGGCCCTGGGCGCAGTTCGCAATAGCTATCTGGCCTGCGGCCATGTTGGAAATCATCGTGGGGATGAACAGCGGGGACACCCAGCGTCCGGAAGGGTCCTCGATAATCTTGGCGGTCTCAGTTATCTGCGTATGGAATCCACCCACTCCGGAGCCCACATACACACCGAGCCTGGCAGGGTCGATGTTGGGGTTGTCTCCTTTGGAGCAGAGACCGGAATCATTCATGGCCTGCCATGCGGCTGCCATGCCGAACACGGTGAACAGGTCCTGCTTGCGGATAAAATGCCTGTCCATGCCATATTCCTCGGGTTTGAAATTCTTTACCTTGCCGCCTATCTTGACCGGAAGCTGTTCTGTGGGGAAATCGGTTATGTAGTCAATTCCACAGACCCCGTTTTTAAGACTGTTCCAGAAAGTATTGACATCGTTGCCAACAGACGAAATCACTCCCATGCCAGTGACAACGACCCTTTTCTCTTTACTCATTTTCATATCTGATTTAGAACTTGCAAATATATTACTTTTAACGCACTTTCCCAAAGCTACCATTCCACGACGGCCACGCCCGAGAGGAGACCGGCTCCGAAGGCGCTGAACACCAGGATGTCACCCTGTTTGAAGGTGCCCTTGCGGTTGAACTCGTCAAGGAGTATGGCGCAGGAGGCCGAAGACGAGTTGCCGTGGTCGGAAATATTTATGGGGAACTTGGAATCGGGCTCGCCGAGGTATTCCTTGATTGCGTCGATGATTCTGAGGTTGGCCTGGTGGACGATATACCAGTTCACCTGGTTCTTCTCCATTCCGAGCTCCTTCAGCACGTCCTCCACATCCGAGGTGGATGTCTTCACGGCAAACTTGAACACGTCCCTGCCCTTCATCTGGAGAGGGTAGCCGCTGTCGGTGCCGGTGTAGTACGGCGTGGGCAACAGTCCCTGCTTTTCGATAATCTTGTCCGGGGAAAGCTGGCTGTGGAGCTTGATGTCCCGGATGTTGTCTCCGGGCCCGAGCACCACTGCTCCGGCGCCGTCTCCGAAAAGGACGCAGGTGGCCCTGTCGGACCAGTCGCACATTCTCGAGGGCTGCTCGGCGCAGATTATAAGCACGTTCTTCACCTTGCCGGCACGGTAGTGCGACTCGGCGATGTCCATCGAGTAGATGAGCCCGGGGCAGGCGCAGTTAACGTCCACGCAGGGGCATTCAAGCCCGATCATGGACCCTATCACGCATCCCAGGCCGGGAGTGATGTAGTCGGAAATCACGTTCGAGCATATGCAGTAGTCGATATCCTCAGGCTTCAGACCCGACATTTCGAGAGCCTTGCGGGCGGCCTCGGCGCCCAGGTCCTCTATTTTTTCGCTGGACATGACATGGCGGCTGCGGATTCCCGTGCGGGGGACGATCCACTCATCGCTTGTGTCAAGAAATTCTGACAGCATGTCATTGGTCACGATCTTTGAAGGAAGAGCGCTTCCTGTTCCCAATATCTTCATATTATACGATTTTCTCCGTCCGCTAAATTATCCAAGAAATTCCAAACCCGGAAAATTTTGTGGCGAAGTGCGGAAATGAGGGGAATAAAACCGCCGGCAGAGGCCAAATGTGGCAAAATTTAGAAATATGGGGCGAAATTCTTATATTTGCTTCCATGAACCCCATCTTCATACCCAAGTATATGAGGGAGAGAAACCAGCTGGGCTGGGCCGTGACCTATGCGGCCCTGTGGTCTCTCGTTTTCATAATATGCAGCGTGCCTTTCACGCACAACGCATGGTTCTCGCTGGGCGCGACGGAGTCCTTCGCCTACACCTCGGCCTTCTTCCTGATAGCGCTTTCGGTGGTGGTCCTGAGCAAGTGGCTCATGTATGCCACCCGCAACGCTTTCCGGATGACCTATCTCCAGTACGTGGCGTGGGACCTGGTGGAAGTGGTCCTGGTGGCGCTGCTCTACACCTTCTTCACCCTCAGGGGCGGAGACATGGGGATAATCGACGGCAGCAGCCTGTCTTTCTGGAGAATCTTCCTCACCGCGGCCGAGAACGCGTTTATATGCCTGATCGTTCCCTATGTCATAGTGGGCATGTCGTTCGCGATAGCCGACAGGAACAGGGCCATACGCCTGATGAACACCAGCGACGTGGTGTCCGACGAGCCCGACAAGGGCATCCAGAAGGCCGCCCTCTAC
>CAVIVH010000190.1:0-2802 GCA_963646185.1 bacterium
CGTATGGAGTCTGGTCCATAGGGGCGGCCTGCGAAATGATGATCTTATTTACCTTCATATTGTACCAGCTTCTAAAAAAGAACAGCTGCGGCAACAAGTATGCCTGCCGGAATCAATTCAAGCGTGCAAAGGTACAAAAAAGCTTTCAACGGATTGCAGAAAGAAAACAATATTTCGGATTTGCGGAGGACGAACATGGCCGCCGCCACCGCCGTTTCGTTCAGGAAAGTCATCCTGACGGACTCCGGATCCGATCCAAGCAGGTCGCCGGCCCACAAGGTTGCCCCCGTAACTATGGCCAGGACGGTGATGAAGTTGTCGAACAGGCCGAAAGATGCCCTGTAGGCCTCTCTGTTGCCGGCTTTGCGCTCGAGCGCGGCCGATGCGGCGCGGCGCAGGACGGAATAGACCGCAAGGCTGCCGAGTGTCGCCAGAGTGGCGGCCGCTCCCTCCAGGCCGAAGGAAAGGAAGCCGAGCCGTGCGGCCATAAGGCAGAAAAAGAACTTCGCGGCCAGCGCGACCATGTTCCGCTCCTGGCGCAGATGCAGGTTGTCCTCGGTCTCGATCAGCGTCTTGTCCCTGGTCAGCCCGCGGAACAGATAGGGCGCTATCTCCACCATGTCCCCGATCTGGAGCATGGCGAAGACGGCGGCTCCCGACATGAGCACGCAGTTGAGCGGCACTGCGCTCCAGTCTGCAGGAACGGGCGCCATGTCAGTTCCCCCTTTTGGCCCTGCTGTAGCCCATCTCGCGGAGCAGCTCCGTGACCCTGTCCCGGAAGTCGCCCTGGACGGTGATCTCCCCGTCCTTGGCGGAACCTCCCACCCCGCACCTGACCTTCAGCAGCCTGCCCAGCTCCCGCAGGTCCTCCTCCTTTCCGCAGAATCCGCTCACCAGGGTCACCTGCTTTCCGCCGCGGCCCTTCCTGTCGATGGTCACGGTGAGCTTCTGCTCCCCGGGGGGAAGCGTCTCCCGCTCCTCGGCGGCGCCTTCGTCATATTGAAAATCGGAGTTGGTGGAATACACCACGCCGAGCCTTTTCTTCCAGTCGTTGTCTGCCATAATTAGGGATTTTCGGGTTATGCGCAAGTCTGTGCACAGCGCACTTTTGCAAAGATAGCGATTCTTGTATATCTTTGTCAGAATGTCCGCATATGCGGAAACATAGCTCCAAAATCACGAAATGGAAGAGAAGAAATTCAATCTGTGGAACAGGGTATGCGCCGGGATGGTGCTGCTGATTTCAGCCTTCACATATCTCTCCACAATAGAGCCGACCGCCTCGTTCTGGGACTGCGGCGAATTCATAGCGTCCTCATACAAGCTTGAGGTGGGCCATCCGCCGGGAAACCCCGTGTTCCAGCTCATCGCCCGCTTCTTCACCATGTTCACCGACGGCGCGCATGCCGCGGTGGCAGTCAACGCCATGAGCGCCCTGTGCTCGGCCCTGACCATATTTTTCCTCTATCTGACCATAGTCTTCTTCGCCAAGAGGCTCGTCAAGGCCGGCGAAGACGGGAAATATACCCCGGCCGGAGCTGTGGCCATATTCGGAAGCGGTGTGGTGGGCGCCCTCATCTACTGCTTCTCGGACACCTTCTGGTTCTCCGCAGTGGAAGCCGAGGTCTATGCCATGTCGTCGCTCTTCACGGCCATGGTCGTGTGGGCCATGACCAAGTGGTATGACCAGGCCGACTCGCTCTATGCCAACCGCTGGATCGTGCTGATATCCTTCCTGATGGGTCTTTCCATAGGCGTGCATCTGCTCAACCTGCTGGCCATTCCGGCCCTCGTGTTCATGTACTACTACCGGCTCAGGCCCGAAGGCGGCTACACCTTCTGGCAGTGCGTCGGCATGATGGGCCTTTCCGTCCTCATCCTGGGCGTCATGGTTTTCTTCCTGATTCCCGACCTGCCCAAGATGGCCGCCTATGTGGACATCTTCTTCGTCAACACTCTCGGCCTGCCGGTCAACAGCGGCGCCGCCTTCTTCCTGACAGCCCTCCTTGTGGCCGGGTTCTGGGGCACTGCCGTCCTCCACAAGGCCCGCAAGGTCCTCTGGACCACCGTAACCCTCTGCCTCACCTCCATAGTCGTGGGCTTCTCGCTGTTCAGCATAGTCATAATCCGCTCTTCGGTGATGACCCCCACCAACGAGAACCAGCCCGACAACGCCTTCGCCCTGGTGCGCTACCTCTCCCGCGAGCAGTACGGCTCCACCCCTCTGCTCTACGGCCAGTATTTCGGCGCGCCCTACGGCGAGCTCTACACCGTGGACTACTGGACCCTCATAGACGGCAAGTACAAGAAGGTCAAGGGCCCGGTCGATGCGAAATACGCCCCCGAGGGCAAGATGCTCTTCCCCAGGATGTGGGCGGGCACCGACGAGAAATATATCCAGTTCTACCAGTCCTATATGGACGGCAAGGGCGACATAGTCCCCGGAGCGGACTATAAGAAGCCCACCTTCGGCTCCAACATGAAGTTCTTCTTCGATTTCCAGCTCAACTGGATGTACTGGAGATATTTCATGTGGAACTTCGCCGGAAGGCAGAACGACATCCATTCCCCCAGCCCAGGCGACCTGTTCTATGGCAACTGGGAGAGCGGAATCGGCTTCCTTGACAGGGCCCGCCTGGGCGACCAGCGCGACGCCCCGGACATCCTGGCCCACAACAAGGGCAAGAACCATTACTATCTGCTGCCCCTCCTGCTCGGACTCCTGGGTCTATTCTTCCAGTTCGACAGGGACAGGCGCGGCTGCTGGCTGACCTTCCTGCTGTTCTTCATGACCGGCATAGC
>CAVIVH010000191.1:0-2800 GCA_963646185.1 bacterium
TTGCCGGTACATCCACAGCCAATCAGTACGAAATCGGCACATACACCGTGGATGGAACCAACAAGAAGCTTTATGCCAAGATTGACAGCTGGGGACTCAACGCCACCACCAAGAACACCTACAACTACAAGGTCATCGACCCGGCCTGGACTCTTTCCTTCAATGGCGCCAGCTGGTCAGACCCTACAAACTTCAGGACATACTGGGGCAAGTCTTCCAACTATGGCACCACCACCTATTACCCTGACAGCTACGCCAATTCCACCAATTCCCGCAACTACGAAGGCTCCACCGCGACAGTCCTTGACTATGTCAGCTACAATGACCTCGCAGTTGCCGTAGGCTCCGCAGCATATTGCCGCGAGAACACCAACAACCCCGCTTCGTTCACCGGTGCCGACGCCCCCGTCAACTACAACACCACCTTTACCAGCGTGCTTCTCAAGGCTACACTTGTGGATGATGCCGGTGCAGCCGTTGACGCAATCAACTACGATGGCCAGCTCTACACTGTCGCAGGATACAAGGCCCGCATCCTTGCCAGGTACAAGGCTCTCGATGCTGACAAGTACATCCCCTGGAAGAGTACCGGCGCCAGCTCTTATGAGCAGATTGCCGTTGCTGACCTCAAAGATCCCGCTGATCTTCACGACGGCTACACCGGACTTGAACTCAAGGACGGCACATACTATCAGAAGGATGGCTCCAGCTATGTGGAGCTGACTGCAGCAGAGGCTACCAAGGTCCTCAACTACGGTGACAAGGCTTCGACAGAGACCGGCTATGACAACACTAAGGGTCTCTACTACAAGAACGGCCAGATGTACTACACCATTCCCGTCGAGCATCTCAACAACGGCGTCAAGTACAATAACATCGCCGGCACTGCATGCACCGAGGGTGATTATGGTGTGGTCCGTAACCACTACTATAGCGTGACCGTCAATTCTGTCAAGAACCTCGGAAGCGCCGTGTACGATCCCGACGAGAAGATTTTCCCCAACGACAACACCTACAAGAGGTACTTCCTGGCCGCAAAGGTCAACATCCTCTCCTGGAAGCTTGTCAACCAGACCGTGGATCTCTAGTATTCAGAAATTTGCTTTCAAGACTGACTGCCGGGTGCCAATCCCGGTGCCCGGCCGCCAGTTCTTATTTTAACACACAAACATGAGCTGTTTTGAAATGCTCCCCGCCTGTTATTATGCGGATTTTTCGAGACAGTTTCGGCTTTGGAAGAAGGAGTGTGCCGGGGCACATGACTGATGACAAAGATGAAAATGGCCGGAAAGGCCGTATAATCAAGAATATGCTGTTTAAACGTACGCTTATCCGATCGCTCGCCCTGGTACTGGCGTGCAGCGCGGCCGCCGCGTGCAACGGATTCATCTTCGAGGACGAGGGCGACTGCTCGGTGACCTATAAGGTGAAATTCCGCTATGACATGAATATGAAGTATGCCGACGCATTCCCGCACGAGGTCCGCGCCGTCACACTGTATGTCCTCGACGGGGACGGCAGCATAGTGTGGGAAAAGAGTGAAAGCGGTGCCGCCCTCGCGGCGGAAGACTACTCGATGGTCGTCGATGTACCTGCCGGCAAGTATGACCTGCTTGCCTGGTGCGACGCTGACGAGTACGGATCCTGGAAATTCAACACCTCTGCGTCGGGCCTTTCCGAGCTCGGCTGCAGTCTTAACACCAAAACCGCCGACGACGGCACGGCATATACCGACAGCCGCATCGACGACATCTATTATGGCCGCCTCTCCGATGTCGACTTCACGGCCGACGAAGGCGAAGTGACAGCCACCATACCGCTGGTCAAGGATACCAACCAGTTCAAGGTCATCCTCCAGCATCTCTCCGGAGATGCCGTGGACTCTGAAAAATTCAGCTTCTCCATCTCCGCCGACAACGGCTCGATGGACTGGAACAACAGTCTGACCGGCAACGCAAATGTGGAATACAGGGCCTGGGCCGTCTCTGACGGCTATGCCGGCACAAAGTCGGACGGCAGCCTCAATCTCGCGCTTGCGGAACTCACCACAGGACGTCTTGTCAAGGGCCGCAGCCCCAGGCTCGACATCCGCGTCAAGTCCAGCGGAGCCACAGTGCTTTCTGTGCCGCTGGTGGATTATGCCCTTCTCGTGAAGGGTCACTACAACTCGGCTCTTGATGACCAGGAATATCTGGACCGTCAGGACGAATACAATATGATATTCTTCCTCGACGAGGACAACCGCTGGGTCAATTCCTATATCTATATCAACTCCTGGAAGGTTGTCCTCCAGGACACGGACCTGTAACAGTCTTGGTTTGAAGAAACTGCTTCATATATTCGCATTGACCGCCATCTGCTGCGCGGCTCTGGTCTCCTGCGGGAAGGACAATCCTGCCGGGGAGGAGGGTCTCGTCGTGGAGGTGTCTCTGCGCATAAAGGCAGGCGAAAGCACGGTCACCAAGGCCATTACGGAGAGCGACGAGAGCGGAAGCGGCTGGGAGAACTATATAGACTTCACCAGGCTGCACATCCTGCTCTTCGGCAAGGACAACAAATTCCTTCAGCAGTTCACCCCTTCGGAAATCCTTCCTGCGGACAATAGCGAATATCCCGCCGAGTGGGAGCTCCGCGGCCCGATAACCAATCCGCCCGCAGAGGGATTCAAGGTCGTGGTCCTCGCCAACATCCAGGGCACGCCGGGCAGCCTCGAGAAGGGAGTGACCACCATAGAGGACGTGTGCAGGGCGGACTGGACCATGTGCACCGGCTACACCTTCCCCTATACGCCTTCCAAGAG
>CAVIVH010000192.1:0-2776 GCA_963646185.1 bacterium
CCCTGGAACCATATGGTCAACACCCAGAAGGTCGCCACTGACATCTACGGCATCCAGGGCATTCCCCACATCATCCTCGTCGGCCCCGATGGCACCATCCTCAAGCGCAATCTCCGCGGCGAGGCCATCGGACAGGCCGTTTCCGAGTATGTAAAGTAGCCGGTCGCATTGACCGTAAAAGAAAAGATAGAACTTTTCCCGCATTCCCCCGGAGTTTACAGATATTATGACTCCGAGGGGAATGTGATATATGTGGGCAAGGCCAAGGACCTGCACAAGCGTGTGGCCCAGTACTTTGTCGCGCCCGAGCGGCTGACCCGCAAGACCAGGATCCTGGTCTCGAAGATTGCCGACGCCCAGTACAGCGTGGTCTCTTCCGAGGCTGACGCGCTGCTGTTGGAGAACAATCTCATCAAGCAGTACAAGCCCCGCTACAACATACTTCTCAAGGACTCCAAGACCTATCCGTGGATCTGCGTGACCGACGAGGACTATCCCCGGGTATTCCTCACCAGGAGGCTGGTACGCAATGGTGCCCGCTATTTCGGCCCCTACAGCAATGTGATTCATGCGCGCAGGCTGCTGGAGATGTTCTCGGACCTCTATCCGCTGCGCACCTGCACCCTCAAGATCAATTCCGACGCCATTCTGCGCAAGAAATTCCGCCCCTGTCTTAAATTCCACATAGGCAGGTGCCGGGGCTGCTGCGCCGGGGCGATATCAGTGGAGGAATACCGCGGCTATATAGACGAGATAGTCGATGTGCTCAAGGGCGGCGCCGGCAAGATGATGCGGAGCTGCAAGGCGAAAATGGAGGAGGCCGCGGCGGCGCTTGATTTCGAGAACGCCGAGGTCTATAAGCGGAAGATGCAGGCTCTCGAGAAGCATTACGGCAAGTCCATAATCACGAGCTGCGGCAGCGGGGACTTCGATGTGTTTTCTCTGGTATCCGACGAGACCGAGGCCTTCGGCAACTTCCTCAGGATAAGGGACGGAGCCATAATCCAGTCTCTGAACCTGGGATTCCGCATGGCCATAGAGGAGGAGCCGGCTTCCGTGCTCAGCACGTTCATCGGCGAGATCCGGGCCAAGTTCGGCGAGCTGTCGAGGGAAATCATAGTGCCGTTCCTCCCTGACGTGGAGATCGGGGGCGTGGATTTCCGCATACCCAGGGCGGGGGACAAGCTGGCCCTGCTCGAGCTGAGCATGAGGAACGCCCGCGAGATGAGGTTCAACTCCCTGAAACAGAGGGAGCACACCGATCCGGACGAATATCATCACAAGGTGCTCGAGGAGCTGCAGAAGGCGCTCGGCATGAGCGTGCTTCCCGTCCATATGGAGTGCTTCGACAATTCCAACATTCAGGGGACCAATCCCGTGGCGTCCTGCGTGGTCTTCAGGAACGGGGTGCCCTCCAAGAGCGACTACCGCAGGTTCAAGATCAAGACCGTGGTGGGCGCCAATGACTATGCGTCCATGAAAGAGGTCGTGAACCGGCGCTATTCCCGCATGCTTGCCGAGGCTCCGGACGACCTTCCCCAGCTTGTCGTGATCGACGGCGGCAAGGGACAGCTGGATTTCGCCTGGCAGGCGCTTTCTGACCTTGGAATCACCGGCCGTCTGACCGTGATAGGCCTTGCGAAAAGGCTTGAGGAGGTCATCCGCGTGGGCGACCCCTATCCGCTTTTCATAGACCGCAACTCTCAGGCTCTCAAGATTCTGCAGCAGATAAGGGACGAGGCGCACCGCTTCGGCATCACCTTCCACCGCAACCTGCGCAGCAAGAGCCAGATAGAGTCCGCGCTCAGGGAGATAAAGGGCGTGGGCGAGAAGACCGAGCAGAGGCTGGTCATGCACTATGGAAGCGTGGCCAGGATTGCCGCCGCCTCTCTGGACGACCTTGCCGGTTTCCTGGGCAGCAGGGCGCTTGCGACCCGCATACATGAATATCTGAACACCGCACAATGAGCAATGTCAAATCCAGGGATTTCAATTTCTGGTTCAATATCTTCATCCTGGCCGGAATGACCGTGGCCATGATCTGCACGACGGCTTTCAAGCTGTCTTCCGCCGAGAGCGGAAAAATTCTCCTGCTGATTTCCGCATTCGGCTCCCTGATGGGGGTCCTGGCCAATGTCTGTTCGGCCAACGGAATGATTCTCACCTTCCTTTTCGGTCTGCTGGACGTGTCCATCTATGGAGTAATGTGTCTGGTGAGCTGGGCCGGCGGCGGCTCGGGACTCGGGAACGGGGTCCTGCATCTGCTCTATTTCCTGCCCATGCAGTTCATCGGCTTCCATCAGTGGCGGAAGCGCGGGGCGCGCGAGAAGGAACAGGTTTCCGCCCGCAGGCAGACTCCCCGGCAGAGGGCTCTCTATGCCCTGATATTCCTCGCGGGAGCCGTCGCCGCAAGCATCGTCATCGCATGGTTCGACCGTTCGGCGGCCGGAACTTTCTTCAGATGGGCGATAATCTTCGACGCGGTCTCGTTCGTGTGCAATATCATCGGGCAATGGCTCATGTCGTCGGCCTATATGGAGCAGTGGATATTCTGGATAATAGTCAATGTTTCATCCATTCTCATGTGGTCCGCCGAATATTCGTCGGGCGCGTCTTCGGCCTATGCGCTCATCTATATCATTAAATATTCCTTCTATCTGCTGAACGCTCTCAACGGTCTTCGCATATGGTTTCAGCTCAGCAGAGGGGCTTCAGAATGAGGAAATTAGGCCAAAACTCTCACTAAGTCTTTTATTTATAGGATTTTTTTATTTAC
>CAVIVH010000193.1:0-2742 GCA_963646185.1 bacterium
CGGCAAGGGCGCCGTAGATGTCCTCGTCCCTGGCGGGAGAGTTGGGGTCGAAGAGATAGCGTTTGGTGAGAGCCATGCTCTCTTCGAAGACTCTGGAGGCGGTGTCCTGCTTCTCGAAGATTTCCATCCTGGAGCAGAAGCCGGCCACGTCGGCGCGGGCCACGTCAAGCGGGACTATGGAGAGGAGGGACGAATACATCCCTATGTTCTGCTCGAAGGCGTCGCGCTCCACTCCGGCGATGTGGGTGGAGTCGGTGAGCCATGCACTGGAAGTGTCTGCGAAGGCGTCCCAGAAATGGGCCGTGACATATTCCATGATTTCGCCCTGGTCGGTCATAAGGCTGGGTGCGGACACTGTGGGAAACTGCCTGGTGAGGGGCGCCGGGGCCCCTTCCGCGGTCTTTTTCCCGCCGCAGGAGATGACGGCGGCGCAGAGGGCCGCAGCCACGATTATCGCGATATGTTTCCGAAAAGGCATAACAGAGACAAATTTAGTAAAATCAGAGAATTATGAAACACTTGGAGGGCCGGTGCTTCATAAAAACAATTCCTATTGCTATATTTACCCCTGTAACAGGCCCCGAATCCGGACTTTTCCGGCCGCGCGGGGCGGAGACGGCCTCTCCTCCGGCATCTTTCCCTGCCGGACGGCGACAGGCCCCGCAAGCCGGCGTGGCAGAAAACGAAACAACAAGCCTCCCGGACTGGCGAAACAGCTCCCGGCGGGGCGGAAAGCAGATTCGGATATGGGCAGAAAGACAATCGCCGCGGCGCTGGTGCTGGCGCTGATGCCGCTCGGAGCGCGGGCGCAGTTTTCCACTTCGGGGGACGACCCCGCCTCGACCCGCTGGATGCAGAAAGACGACGGGCACTTCCGCATCGTCTATCCTCAGGGCCTGGACTCTCTGGCCGACGTGTATCAGTCTCTGCTGGAGACATGGCGGAATGCAGTCCCGCGCAGCACCGGAATGGAAATGCGCCAGAAAAGAAGCCTTCCGGTAGTCCTGCACGCCCACAGCGGCATCTCCAACGGCCTGGTGACCTGGGCCCCGAAGCGGATGGAGCTCTACACGCGTCCCACGCCGTATAGTCCGGAGGCCCTCTCATGGGAGCGGAACCTCACCGTCCACGAGTCGAGGCATGTCTCCCAGATGATGCTCGGCTATAAGCCCGTATTCCTGCCGCTGAGGCTCCTGATGGGCGACCTGCTCCCCGGAGCGCTGTCGGCGATCTATCCGGGACCGGCGCTGCTGGAAGGCGACGCGGTGGTGGCGGAGACGGCCCTCACCGACATGGGCCGCGGACGCGACGGCGACTTCCTCAACTACTACATGTCCGCCTTCGACAGCGGTGACATCAGGAACTGGTACTCATGGAGATACGGTTCATGGAGGCACTATGCCCCCAACTGGTACACCCTCGGATATATGACCATAGCCGGAACGCGGGTGTTCTATGACGACCCGCTGTTCATGGACAATTATTTCTCTCGCATAGGCCGGAACCCCATAAAATTCGGGTCTATGCGGAAGGAAATGCGCAGGGCTGCCGGCGGCGTCCGCTTCGCCGACGCATGGGACGGCATAGTGGAGGGCTTCCGCGACAGCTGGGAGGCCCGCGCGCGGGCATCGGCGCCTTTCACGCCAGCCGCTCCGGTGACGGAGGTTCCCTCGTGGTATGAGGCCTATGAAGGCGGCGTCTGGGCCGGGGACCGGTTTTTCGCCGTGCGTTCGGGGCTGCTGAGGAGTTCCGAGCTGGTGGAGGTCTCGCCCGACGGGAAGGTCTCCCCGCTGCGGCCGTTCTCCTCGGGTGCGAGCCGCCTGGCCTATGACCCGGTCCGCGGCCGGCTCTACTGGAGCGAGACCCTCACCGACGCCCGCTGGTCCCTCTCTGCCGACTCTGACATCAGGTATATTGAGGTTGCCGGCGGCGAACCCCGCACCGCCGGCACCCGGATCAGGACTCTGACGCATGGGCAGAGGCTGTTCAACCCCAGCCCCTCGCCGGACGGCTCGCTGATTGCGGCCGTGGAATACCCGGTGAAGGGCGGCACGCGCCTGGTGCTGATTGACGCCTCCAACGGCAAGACCATCAGCAGCTTCCGGGCTCCGGACGGAGTGCAGCTGACCGAGCCCGCATGGGCCGGAGACAGAATCCATGTCAGCGCCGTGACCGACCGCGGCATGGGCATCTATGTCCATGACGGGGCGGCTTTCCATGTGGCGCTCGAAAGCATACCCGCCAAGATTTCCGGCCTCCGGGAGCATGACGGGGCCATAGTCTTTTCTTCCGACAGGACCGGAGTCGGCGAAATCTACAGCCTTTCCGGCGGCGAAGTCCGCCAGCTCACCGGCACGCGCTACGGGGCCAAGGACCCGGCATTCCGCGGAGACACGCTGTATTTCACTTCGCTGGTGGCCGGAATCCCGATTGGCAGGGGCGGCTCCGGCGAGGGCCGGCTGCTCTACAGGGCTGAATCCCTGAAGAATGAGGCGGTGGACTTCGCCGTCGTCTATCGCGACCCCGTCGCTGAAGCCCTCTCCGCCCAGGAGCGCAATCTCGCCGGCAGGGACGGCTCATCCCAGACAGTCGCCGCTGCCGCCGTCCCGGCGCAGAGCGGCATAGGCCCGGAAACGGCCGTCACGGCGACGCGCTACCGCAAGGCTGCGCACCTGTTCCGCTTCCACTCATGGGTCCCGCTGTCCGTGGAATATGACAGTTTCTCCTCCTCCAACTTCGACT
>CAVIVH010000194.1:0-2732 GCA_963646185.1 bacterium
AAGTTAGGCGGAGGGATGTGCCATTCCAGGGGCCTGAGGGCCATGGCCGGTCCGCGGTAACGACTTTTAAACCCCGTTACGTCGGACTGACTCCCCGCTACAGGGTCCTCTGTGGCCATATGCCTCCGCCTTATTTTGTACGACCGCCAGGCGGCCGCCGGGGAAAAGATAAATTTGGCGGGAAGCGGGGTTTTGCGTACCTTGCGGCCCCAAACCACTAAAACGACACAAAATGAAAAAAATACTAGCGCTGGCAACAACGTCACTATGTTCTCTATGCTCCCTATGCCTTGCCAAAGCCGCTCCTGGCGTCGACAGCCTGTTCTTTGACACCAGAGGCTCATTCATCCAGACAGTCACCGACGGCCACTATGGCTCAGCCGCAAAACTCGAACACTTCAACATCCACATCTACGGCAAGATAACCGACAACCTCCACTACCGCGTCCGTCAGAGAATCAACACCAACCCCACCGAAAACAACCTCTTCCACTCCACCGACTGGCTCTGCCTCACCTGGGACGCCACCCCGAAATGGAGCTTCACCGCCGGAAAGACCGCCGCCCTCATGGGCAACTACGAATTCGATGCCGCCCCCATAGACGTCTATTACTACAGCCGCTTCTGCGACTATCTTGTGCAGGGCTTCGTCTTCAGCGTCAACGCCACCTACCGGTTCATGCCCGGCCAGAGCTTCTCCTTCCAGGCCTGCAACTCCCCCCTGTCCCTCAACCGCCACGACATCTACGCCTACAACTTTGCATGGCAGGGCCGCATCCTCCCCCGCTGGAACACCATCTGGAGCCTGAACCTCGTGGAAGACGAATACCACAGGATGATCAACTACATCGCCCTGGGCAACCAGTTCAAGATGGGAAAGCTCACCCTGGACCTGGACTATGTCAACAAAGCATCCTTCAGCCAGAACAGCTTCTTCTTCACCGACTTCACATTCATCTCCAAGCTCGGCCTGGATCTGGGCAAAATCCGGTGCGAGGCAAAATTCGGCTATGAGAAAAACTCGGCCGAAAACATCGACTCACACGGCCGCTCCTATGACATGCTGCTCGAGGCCGGAACGGAATATGTCTATGGCGGGGGCGGACTGGAATACTACCCTCTCGGCAACCGCCGCCTGAGACTTCACCTCATCTACTGCCGCGACAACACCGACAGGCGCGACAACCTCAGCATGGGCATCACCTGGCGCTTCGACGTCATCTCCAAGAAGTCCCTCTAGACATTCAGGCCTCACCTCCCGGAAATTTCCTCAAGACCTGAGGCCCGCAATCCCCTCCAGGCCTCAGAAACCACTCTGACCTCCGGAAATCCCATCCAGGCCCTCTAGAAGAAGGCCTTACAGACCTCCGGGACCTCTCCGGGCCTCAGAAAATTCACCTCCCGGAAACCTCCCGGAGACGCACGAACCCCTTATAAAGCCAGTCCGCAAGATCCCGGCTGCTATAGGCCTCCGCAGTCCTTTCCGCAGTGAGGCAGTCCCCTGCATAGCCATGGATCCACACCCCCAGCAGAGCCGCGTCAAGCGCGCAATAGCCCCTGGCCATAAGCCCCGCCACAAGGCCCGTGAGCACATCGCCGCTCCCGCCCTTGGCCATCCCCGCATTGCCGGTCATGTTCCGGAACTTCTCCCCCGAAGGAGTATAAATCTCTGTATGATAACCCTTTGACACCAGCACACAGCCCGTGTCGGCACACAGGTCGAAAAGCGATCCGTCCTTCTCCCCGTCCGAATTCCAGCTCACAAGCCGGCGGAGTTCCCCAAGATGCGGAGTCATCACCGAGCCGGCAGGAATCACAGACTTCAGCTCCGGCCTGCCCGCGATTATGTTCAGAGCGTCCGCGTCCAGCAGCATCGGAATCCCCTCCGCACGCGCCGAAGCCATAAGCCTTCCCAGCGCGTCCGCCGTCGCCTCGGCCCTTCCCAGACCGGGACCCGCGCCTATGGCCGCATAGCGCCCGAGCCCATCCGGCACCTCAGAGAAAAAGTCGGCCGGATCTATCGAGACCATGGCCGAAGGACATGCCGTCACCGCGGCCTGAGCCGCTCCGGCGGCCGAATGAAGCGTGACCAGCCCGCAGCCCGACTCCAGCGCGGCCAGGCAGGAAAGCACCGCCGCCCCCGGCATCGTGCGGCATCCGCAGACGAGCAGAAGATGGCCATAGTCCCTCTTGGCCGAATCCTGGCGGCGCTCCATAAGCCTCCCCGCCAGAAGTTCCTCAGTAACTTGTATCATATGCGCAAAGATACTATTTCACACCCGTTTTCCCCTTATCGTGGAACATCAAAAAATTGTGGAACAAAAAGCCGCCACCCCCGCCGACAATAGATTTTTATTACTACATTTGTGGGATATCGCTTAACAGCAACCGGACAGAACACTGACATGGGTAAGATAATCGCAATTGCCAACCAGAAGGGCGGAGTCGGTAAGACGACCACCGCGATCAACCTCGCGGCATCCCTGGCCGTGCTGGAAAAGAAGGTGCTCATAATCGACGCCGACCCCCAGGCCAACACCACCTCGGGGCTCAACTTCTCGCCCGAAGACGACCAGAAAAGGACTCTCTACGAAGTCCTCATCGGCGAATGTGAGGTCCATGACGCCCTGATACAGACGGAGATGACCAATCTCCACATGATTCCCTCCCACATCAACCTCGTGGGAGCCGAGTTCGAGCTGCAGCAGGCCGACGACCGCGAATCCATCCTC
>CAVIVH010000195.1:0-2600 GCA_963646185.1 bacterium
GATCAGGGCCGCCGATATCATATATGGCCGCATCATCCTGTGGAAGCTGATTCCGCAGGAGAGTATGGCTATGATTTCCGAATTGGCCGCCATCCTGGACGTGAAGAATATCACCGTTATGAACACGAACAGAGGGCTGAACATGTTCATGAAATAGGGGACGAAATTCAGGTAATAGTCGAATATGATCGACTTCAGGGGGGCCTGCCTCTGCACGAAATCATCGATCTTCTCGCTTATGTCGAAGATTATGACTATGCCGATGATGAGGATTATGGCAATGAAGAAGGTCAGTATGAACTTCTTGATTATGTATATGTCCAGTTTTTTCAGTCCCGTGTCCATAGCTTACAGTCTGCGCATGAGTTTCTCCACGGTGCTCTCCTTCCATGCCTTGAAGTCTCCCGCCCTGATATGCTCCCCGGCCTTGCGGACGAGGTCCAGATAGAAGGCGAGGTTGTGCTCGCTGGCGATCATGGCCGCGAACATCTCTCCGGCTATGAAAAGGTGGCGGAGATAGGCCCTGGAATAATGCAGGTCCACGAACGATGTCCCGCCAGGGTCTATGGGCGAGAAGTCGGCCTCCCACTTCTTGTTGCGCATGTTCATCACGCCGTTCCATGTGAACAGCATTCCGTTGCGGCCGTTGCGGGTGGGCATCACGCAGTCGAACATGTCCACTCCCCTGTCTATGGCCTCGAGTATGTTGGCCGGCGTGCCAACCCCCATCAGGTAGCGGGCCAGTCCGTCGTCCGGAAGCTCCGGACACACCACGTCCAGCATCCTGTACATTTCCTCCACGGGCTCGCCCACTGCGAGTCCTCCGATGGCGATTCCCGTCCTGGCATACTGCAGGGCGTGGTGCGCGGCCTCCCTGCGCAGGTCGGGATAGACGCAGCCCTGGATAATCGGGAAAAAGGTCTGCTCATAGCCATAGAGCGGCTCCGTCTCGGCGAAGCGGGCGGCATATCTGTCCAGCCAGCCTTTGGTGAGGTCGAGCGACTTGCGCGCATAGGCATAGTCGGCGTCGCCGGGGCAGCACTCGTCGAGGGCCATCATTATGTCAGCGCCTATAATGCGCTGAGTGTCAACGTTGTTCTCGGGGGTAAAGGTGTGGCGGGAGCCGTCTATGTGCGAGGCGAAGGTGCAGCCTTCGGGGGTGAGCTTGCGGATGGAGGTGAGGGAGAAGACCTGGAACCCGCCGCTGTCGGTGAGTATGGGCCTGTCCCATCCGGCGAACTTGTGCAGGCCGCCGGCGGCCCTGAGCACGTCGAGGCCGGGTCGGAGATAGAGGTGATAGGTGTTGCCCAGGATTATGCGGGCGCCTATGTCTTCCTTCAAGTCCCTGTGATACACGCCCTTGACCGATCCCACCGTGCCCACCGGCATGAAGATGGGCGTAGGGATGTCGCCGTGGTCCGTGTGCAGGACTCCGCATCTGGCGCGCGAATCCGCAGCCTGGACCGTCTTTTCAAACCTCATCATCTCGGAAGCTGTTTTCTCTTTTTCTTTGCTAGGGCTTTCCTCAAATCGCCTTCAAACTTTCAAAGGTACTCAAATTTGAGTAAATTTGGAGCCGCATAAAACCACATATCGACAATATGGAAAAATCACAGCTGAAAATCAGACTGATTGTCATGAATTTCCTGGAGTTCGCCGTATGGGGAGCCTACCTCACGTCTCTGGGAAGATATCTCGGCAACATCGGCATGGGCAACCAGATCAAATGGTTCTTCGCCATGCAGGGAATCGTGTCCATCTTCATGCCCACGATAATGGGCATAATCGCCGACCGCAAGGTCGAGGCCCAGAAGGTGCTTTCCTTCTGCCACGGCATGGCCGGACTGTTCATGATTGCGGCCGGACTCTATTGCATGAGCGCCGGCGACGCAGTGAAGTTCGCGCCGCTGTTCACGGCCTACAGCGTGAGCGTGGCCTTCTTCATGGCCACCATCGCCCTGGCCAACTCCGTGGCCTACAACGCATTGGACAAAGCCGGACTGGATTCCGTGAAGGAATTCCCCCCGATCAGGGTCTTCGGGACCGTAGGCTTCATCTGCAGCATGCTGGCCACCAACTGGATCAAGTTCGGCGGAGTGGCCATGCAGGATTCCTACACCCAGCTGATCTCCTCCGGAATACTCTCGCTGATTCTCTGCGCCTATGCCCTGACCATGCCGCACTGCCCCGTGAAACCCGCCGCCGAAGGCAGGCAGTCCGTCTCCGAGGCTCTCGGCCTGAAGGCGTTCTCGCTGTTCAAGGACTGGCAGTTCGCCCTGTTCTTCATCTTCTCGATGGCTCTCGGCGCATCGCTGCAGATAACCAACGGCTATGCGAACACGTTCCTGGGCTCTTTCGCCTCCAATCCGACCTATGCCGACAGCTTCGCCGTGAAGAATTCCAACGCCCTCCTGGCCATATCACAGGCCTCCGAGACCTTCTGCATCCTTCTGATCCCCTTCTTCATGAAGAGGTTCGGCATCAAGACGGTCATGCTGATCGCAATGTTCGCATGGGTACTGCGATTCGGCTTCTTCGGGCTCGGCTCGCCGGTGATGCCGGGAGTACTGCTCTACATCCTCTCCTGCATTGTCTATGGT
>CAVIVH010000196.1:0-2592 GCA_963646185.1 bacterium
GTGTGAATATTCCCCCACAACGTCAAAGAATGGATATTCCGCCTCTTCCAGAAGCCTCTGCCAGTCCGAGTCCTTGTGTCTCCGCAGATCAAAGAGTCCGTTGACCCTGCCTCCTGCGAAATGCACCTTGACGGGATTGGCTGTCAGATAGTCATCGCTTTGAAACACGACGTAGAGAAGCCCCTTATCCATGGATTTGAACCGGTTCACTCCGTCGCTCAACGGAAAGGAGCGTCCGTGGAAGCCATCTCCGTCAGGTCTGTCCAGATTCTGGACGTACACCGAGGCCTGACGGTTTCCAAGCCCATCTACGAGCACTACCATATCTTCGCCACCTAGTGAAAAGATACCAGTGACTCCGTCCATGAAACTGTAGGGTGAGATCTTGAGTTCTCGCGCGACGGCTTCCGGATAGGGATAGGCGGAATATTCCTGAACCCGGGATTCCGTAGGATAACGGCCCGCTTTCATGTAGGCTGCCATATTCCTGAAAAACTCAGAGCCGCAGGAGCGTATGTCCTCGTTCGTGATCCCCGGCTTCAATGCGGAGCATGCCCTGTCGGTAAACAGGGATAACGGGTCGAACTTGTCCGGGTTGATCAAGTAGAACTCCATCTCGGAGCAGGAAGCGAATCCCTGTCCGTCCCCGGCTCCGGACCACACCGTGAACCGGATGCTCTCCACGTCTTTCAGTGTGGCCCGGAATTCCACTTTGGACGGATGCCCCGAACCCTTGAAGTCATATTTTCCAAAGGCAGACCAATCCTCGCCCCGGATCTTATAGTGGATTTCCGTCTCCTTGAAGTTGCCGTTGGAGCCGGATTTTCGGGGGTGATAGACAAGGTAGTCGATGTTAGTTCCCTCGGAGAAGCTGTATGTCAGTGTGACCGGAAAGTAATCGCCCGCCGAGTTGTTCCAGGAAGAGTGATAGAGAGTCTCGTAACTTCCGTCGAATGATTTCTCGATGTTCTCGCCCGACTGCCACGAAGAGGCGGTGCCGGACAGCACCTTGACCTTGATGTCATCCTTGATGTCCGGCTTGCCGACCGGGACATATTCCCCCTCCGGAACAAGAGGAGGAACCACCGGTCCGACAGGAGGCCCCTTCTCCACGCAGGAGAGCGTGAAGAGGAGGCATAGAATAATGGCTGAAATAAAAAGTGTTCTCATTCCGCTTCAGGATCAACGACCATCACCTGCCACAGCTGGAACTCGGACATCGTGAAGAACACTTCACCTGTGTTCACGGCGTTCACGACCATTCTGATGTGGTCAAATGGTTGTGTGACAAGGAGGTTCGGCGAAGTGTAGGCATCGCTGGCTGTCACCGGAAGTCCATCAGCCTCCTGGGTGAATTTCTTGACGAGAGTCCAGTCAGAGCCTCCCTCGCTGACCAGAATGTCAAAATCTGTCGGCTTTTGTCTGGCGTTGTTTCTTGGTGCGTACCAGAATCTCCAATAACCCTCGGTCAAGGTCTCCGGAAGGCGTATCTGAAGCCAATGCGGCGCCGGGATATACTGACTCCACGCCGTGTGGAAGAACGTGGCTGTGCTTCCGTCGATCAGATTGGCGATAGCTCCCTCGGTCGGCTCCTGTGCATTCGTGCTGAGGTGCTCAGCCTTGAGGATGATGCGAGTTGCCTGCTCCGTCACTGGCGCCCTGCCCGATCTTGCGGTCACGGTCTGGGACTCTCCGCCTGTGTCCGTCCTGCTGAACGGCTGAATGGTGAAGCGGTAGTCTCCGAACTTCGCCCTGGTGTCAGGAATCAGGATGGAGTCACAACTTGAAAGCCGGATCTCGTCCATTCCAAGCAGATGGTCGTGATAGGACACTTTCACATAGTAGACGCTCTTGTCGGTCGGTAGGGTCCAGAAGAGAGCTATCCCGCCGGGACGCTCCTCCGAGTGGACATTCTTGAGTGGGGACGGGATAGTTCCCGTGTCATTATCATTGCAGCCGGCGGCGAGAAGCTGAAGCAAGCAAAGAAGGTTGAATATTTTGAGTGGTCTCATTGTTCTTTGTCATTATAGTGGTTGCATCAATATCCCGGATTCTGCACAAGGTTCAGATTCCTGTTAATATCACTCAGGGGGATTGGAAGGAGGTACTGGGTCGGAGACTCAAACTTGCGCTCGAACATGATGGTGCTGACGGTGGCGAAACTGTTGATATCCCTGGCCTCTATGTTGAATCCCTCGGCCTTTACGCCGAAATACTCCTCAGCCATCTTCCATCTCCTGAGATCCCAGAAATTATGGTTCTCGAGGTAGAACTCGATCTGCCTTTCCTGACGGACGATGTCTCTGAGAAGAGCCTGGTTCAGGGTCTTCCCGGCGATGGTCTCCCACGACTCCTCCACTGAAGGGATCCCTGCCCTTTCCCTGACCTTGTTCAAGTAGGTCTTTGCAATGGCGAGATCTCCGGTCTCGACGCAGGCCTCCGCGTAGCCGAGATACAGTTCGGCAACCCTTATCAACGGCCACGGATAGTCAACCGGGTAATTGAGCCATGTCGCGACTGCATAGCCGGGATTCACTCCCTTTTTATTGAGATAGCCCGATGGGGAGTAGTTGTTTGTCCTTAGCCCACCGT
>CAVIVH010000197.1:0-2586 GCA_963646185.1 bacterium
CGATGGGTGGTGGTGAAGGCCGCGCTTCCGGTGGACATCCCCGTTCACGCAAGGGACTTCCTGCAAAGGGCTACAAGACACGTAATCCTAAGGCTGTTTCAAATAGGTTCATCATTGAAAGAAGAAAGAAATAACGGAATAAAACTTTAGAGATTTATGAGTCGTTCATTAAGAAAAGGTCCATATATCCAGGAAGCACTGGAGAAAAGAATTCTTGCTATGAATGATGGTAGCAAGAAGAAGGAAGTGGTCAAGACATGGTCACGCGCCAGCATGATCTCTCCTGACTTCGTCGGCCATACGATCGCAGTCCATAACGGAAACAAGTTTATTCCGGTGTATGTAACTGAGAACATGGTCGGTCACAAGCTGGGCGAGTTCGCCCCTACCCGTACATTCAGAGGTCATTCAGGTAACAATAAGAAGTAAAAATCATGGGAAAGCGTAAAAGACTTATGGCCGAAGGCTTCAAGGAAGCCAAGAAGGCTACCGCCATCGCCAAACTGAATGACGTTCCCACATCCCCCCGCAAGATGCGTCTGGTCGTGGACACGGTCAGAGGTGTGGAGGTCAACCGCGCGCTGGATCTTCTCAAATTTTCCAAGAAGGCTCCTTCGGTGCGTCTGGAGAAACTCCTGCGCAGCGCAATCGCCAACTGGGAGGCAAAGAATCCGGAAAGCGCCAAAGAGCTTGACAACGGCAACGTATATGTGAAGACGATCATGGTGGACGAAGGCCGCACCATCAAGAGAATCCGCCCCTGCCCTCAGGGAAGAGCCGGACGTATCCGCAAGCGTTCTAATCATGTCACCGTTATTCTTGACGTCAAGAAACCAGCAACAGTGGAGGCATAATTATGGGACAGAAAACAAATCCAATAAGCAACAGAATCGGCATCACACGTGGCTGGGACTCCAACTGGGTCGGCGGCAACTATGCTGAGAAAATCGCGGAGGACTACAAGATCCGCAAATATCTCGAGACCCGTCTCGCCAAGGCAAGCCTTTCCAAGATCGTGATCGAGAGGAACCTCAAACTCATCACCGTGACGATTCAGGCCGCAAGGCCCGGTGTCATCATCGGCAAGGGCGGACAGGAAGTGGACAAGCTTAGGGATGAACTGAAGAAGGTCACCAAGAAGGATGTCCAGATCAACATATTCGAGGTGAGGAAACCCGAGGTTGACGCCCGCATCGTGGCTGATTCCATCGCCCGTCAGATCGAGGGCCGCGTGTCCTACAGAAGAGCCATCAAGATGGCCATCGCCACCGCAATGAGAGTCGGTGCCGAGGGTATCAAGGTTCAGGTCAGCGGTCGTATCGGAGGTGCCGAAATCGCACGTTCCGAGATGATCAAGGAAGGACGTACTCCTCTCCACACTTTCCGCGCAGACATCGACTACGCTCTTGCAGTGGCCAACACCAAGGTCGGCTGCCTCGGAATCAAAGTCTGGATCTGCAACGGCGAGGTCTATGGCAAGAAGGATCTTTCCCCCAACGCCGGCGTAGCTGCTGCAGCCGCTCCCGGACAGAACCGCGGCGGCCGCGGAAACGACCGTGGCGGACGCAGGGGAGGACGCCGCGAGCGCAGACCTTCTGCTGACAAGGCTGAGTAATCAAAAAATTCTTATATTTATGGCCTGCCGGGATTTTGTTCGCGGCAGGCTATTTTATTCCGGTACAGTACAATAACCAACCATATCCATATGAAACTGAATTATCTGGCGGCAGTCCTCGCACTGGCAGCCGCCGTGTCCTGCTCCGGCAATGGGCACGAGACCACTCTCTTGGGAACTCTTTCCCCGGACTATGACGGAACCGTGATGGTGAAGGTCGCCGACAAGGACACCGTCCTCACGGTGTCGGGCGGCTCCTTCGAGGTCAGTCTCCCTGTCAACCTTGCGGCATCTTCCTATGTTCAGACAAAGGACGGCGCGGCCGTGGCCTTCATTTCCGACGGCAGCACCGTGTCCGTGGACTTCACCGCCGATGTGCCCCTCGCCATGTCTTCCGACAAGGACGGAGCCTGTGCGGCCTATTCCGCCTATCAGCTGAAGGCCAGGGATTTCATGCAGGATGTCGAGGCCAAGGTGGCCGAGTACTCCGCCGACGCTTCGCTCTCCCAGGAGCAGAAGGACAGCCTTTCCGAGGCCTACTATAACACCGCCAAGGACGCTTTCGTCTCCGAGAGCACCGACGTCATCCGCGCCAACTCCGACAACTACACCGCAGTGGTGGCCATCGGCAACGTCTATTACGAGCTGGACGCCGAGACCCTGTCCTCCCTTCTGGAGTCGCTTTCCCCCGAGATTCAGCAGGATAAGTTCATAGTGTCCGTCGCCGGCGCCGCCAAGGCACAGGCCAACACCGCTGAAGGCAAGATGTTCACCGACTTCGAGGTCGAGACCGAGCCCGGCAAGGTCGAGAAGTTCTCGGACTATGTGGGAAAGGGCAAATATATGCTCGTGGACTTCTGGGCAAGCTGGTGCGGTCCCTGCAAGGCAGAGATTCCCAACATCAAGGAGGTCTATGCCAAATATCACGGCGACAAGTTCGACATCCTGAGCGTGGCCGTGTGGGACGAGCC
>CAVIVH010000198.1:0-2578 GCA_963646185.1 bacterium
GCCTTCATCTTGGCCGAAAGTTCTTTTCCGCTGATAATCATTATATATAAGATTTGGTTGTTTCCGTGTCTGTAGTTTGAGCCTGTAAAGATAGCTCAAAATTATGTATCTTCGCATGATATATAGACAGAAGCCATGAGAGAAGTACTCCTTACAAATACGATGAGCCGGAAAAAAGAGCTCTTCAAACCCATACACCCCGGACATGTGGGAATGTATGTCTGCGGACCCACCGTCTACGGCGACGCGCATCTCGGCCATGCCAGGCCGGGCGTGACCTATGACCTGCTGCAGAGGCTTTTGCGCCATCTCGGCTATAAAGTCCGCTATGTGAGGAACATAACCGATGTGGGACATCTCGAGCACGATGCCGACGAGGGAGAGGACAAGATAGCCAAGAAGGCCAGGCTCGAGCAGCTTGAGCCCATGGAGGTCGTCCAGACCTGCACCTTCCGCTATCATGAGGCCATGCGCATGCTCAATGTGGCTCCGCCCTCGATTGAGCCCCGCGCATCCGGCCACATAATCGAGCAGATCGAGACCGTGAAGAAGATTCTCGAGGCAGGATATGCCTATGAGAACAACGGAAGCGTCTATTTCGATGTGGAGAAATACAATCAGGACCATCATTACGGAATCCTCTCGGGCCGCAGCCTGGACGAGACCCTGGAAGGCACCCGCAGCCTGAGCGGACAGAGCGACAAGAAGCATCCCTATGACTTCGCTCTCTGGAAAAAGGCTGAGCCTCAGCACATAATGAGATGGCCGTCGCCGTGGGGCGAGGGCTTCCCGGGCTGGCATCTGGAGTGCTCGGTCATGGGCGAGAAATATCTCGGAAGAGAGTTTGACATCCATGGCGGCGGAATGGACCTGATGTTCCCTCACCATGAGTGCGAGATTGCCCAGAACGTGGCGTCGAGAGGCACTCAGGGCGTGCATTACTGGGTCCACAACAACATGGTCACCATAGACGGCCAGAAGATGGGCAAGTCGCTGGGCAACTTCATCACCCTGCCCGAGCTGTTCGCCGGCAGGCACGCCAAGCTGGAAAGGGCCTATTCCCCGATGACCGTCCGCTTCTTCATCCTCCAGGCCCACTACCGCAGCACGCTGGACTTCTCCAACGCCGCGCTGCAGGCCGCCGAAAAGGGACTTAAGAAGATTCTGCAGGCCGCCGGGGACCTCAGGTCCATGGCAAAGGCCGCCGGAGTCTCCGACTTCGCCAAAGGAACCGAGGGCAATCCGGCTCCCGCAATGGTCTATGGCGAATTTATCGCCGACGTCGCTCCCGATAAGGCTCCCGCCGGAGTGTCGGAAAAGGTCGCTGCCATACACGAAGGGGTCTATGATGCTCTGTGCGACGACCTTAATACCCCCATAGCCCTGTCATGGCTCTTTGAGGCCGTGAAGATGATCAACACCGCAAAGGAGGGCGGCGAGAAGCTTTCCGCCGGGAATCTCCAGGCTCTTGTCAGACTCTTTGACGATGTGGTCTATGGCGTCCTGGCCCTCAGGGACGAGAATGCCGCCGAAGGCACCGGAGAGGGAAAGAAGGTGATAGGCGGGCTTATGGACATGGTTCTCGAGGACCGCGCCCGCGCGAAGGCCGAGAAGGACTGGATCCGCAGCGATGCCATCAGGGACCATCTCAAGGCTCTGGGCATCTCCGTCAAGGATACCAAGAACGGTCCCGAGTGGACTCTCGAATAGACATATATGAAACTGATATCCTGGAACGTCAACGGCCTGAGGGCCTGCTGCGGCAAGGGCTTTGAGGAATCTTTCAGGGCTCTGGATGCCGATGTTTTCTGTCTCCAGGAGACCAAGATGCAGGCCGGGCAGCTGGACCTGGAGTTCGGGGGCTATGAGTCCTACTGGAACTATGCCGAGAAGAAGGGTTACTCGGGCACGGCCGTCTATACGAGAAAGCATCCGCTTTCGGTGAATTACGGCATAGGCGTGGACGAGCATGACCATGAGGGCCGGGTGATTACCGTCGAGTTTGAGGACTTCTTCCTGGTGTGCGTCTATGTCCCGAATTCTCAGGACGGACTGCGGAGGCTGGACTACAGGATGCGCTGGGAGGACGATTTCAGGAATTATCTAGCCGGCCTCCGGGGCAGGAAGGAGGTGGTGGTGTGCGGGGACATGAATGTGGCCCATGAGGAGATTGACCTTAAGAATCCGGCTACCAACCGCATGAACGCGGGATTCACGGACCGGGAGCGTGCCAAGATGACGGAGCTTCTGGGCTCGGGCTTCACCGACAGCTGGCGCAGCCAGCACCCCGGCGCGGTGAAATATTCCTGGTGGTCCTATCGCATGCGCGCCAGGGAGCGGAACGCCGGGTGGCGCATAGACTATTTTCTTGTGAGCGAAGGCCTTGCCGGCCGAATCTCAGCCACCGAAATCCATAACGAAATCTTCGGTTCCGACCACTGTCCCGTCGAACTTCAGCTTAAATAGCTCCGGCTGCCTGAATTACAAAAGGGGCTGACTGAATGCAATTCAGTCAGCCCCTTCCGTGATTCCGTAGGGATTCGAACCCTAGACCCACAGATTAGAAATCTGTTGCTCT
>CAVIVH010000199.1:0-2172 GCA_963646185.1 bacterium
TTTTAGACCCTACATATAAAAGCAAGATAAAATGATTTTTTCTTGGAAATCTGAAAGTATTGTTGTATAATAGATGTACAAGTGACGAATTATTGATATTTATTAAATAAACAATAAATTATGAAAAAGAAAATCAGATTAACAGAAGGAGACCTCCATAGAATCATTGGGAACTGTGTCAGTAAGGTGTTGAACGAAGAGGCCAAGAAGCGGGAATTGTATGAGAGTACGATGAATCGTGTTATGAATTACATCAAAAATTACGAATGTGCTACATTGACAGCTTGGCGGAATCAATATAAAGATACTACAGACAAGACATTCAAGCCAACACATATATATCACGAGAAAAATTCTGTGGATGGGAGAAGAGTCGGTCGTGGAAAAAAACACAATGGCGCTGAAATGAAGCAAGGCGAATGTTTCTCAACAGAAGAAAAGAAATTTTATAATAGGGAGTTAAAGGCAGCTCTGTTGGGCTTGCGGTATGGTGTTACTAATATACGTGGTTCATATAAAGAAGTCGGCCAAAATGAAAGTCAAGAAGAATCGTTTCTTGTTGTAAATCTTAATGATGACCCTAACTTTAAAAACAACATCTTTAAACTCTCTGAGTATTATAACCAAGATTCTTTTATGTATTCACCCAAAGGTTCGGATGAAGGTTATTTGGTAGGGACGAACAATGCAGAATTTCCTGGATATGGGAATGAGATTTCAAGCGGAAAATTTCATAGAGATGTTCAGTCCTTATTCATGAGCCGCATCGGAAACAAAGGCTTTAATTTTTCAAATGGAGATAGAATTGACGGGGATGACCCAAATCGAAACGATAAACTTAGTGATTATGAAAAAAATAACTATGAGACTGACGAGCCCATGACATTTGCTGACAGAAAAACACAACGGATGACAGAATCGATAGAAAATATTCTTCAGATAGAAACCTATGATAAATATAGTATAAATGGGAAACACGCAATAGGCCTTTGTTCTCCTAATCTGAAATATATATTGTCATAAGCGAAGATATCAAAAGCCCCCCAATATGCTAAAAATGGTGATATTTGGGGACTTACATCCTATAGTGGTCTAAAAGTATATAGTTGCCAAAAATAAACGGGACAAATATGGCTCTTTTAAAAGAAGATGGGAGTTTGAATATTGAGTGGATCAATTCACTCCCAAGTGATAAATACATAAATTTAATTTGGGAAATGTCAGATGACCAATATGAAGAATACAAGTTAAATTGCCCGAACATCAAAGAGCAGGCAAATATTCGTTTCGTAAATTGTACTATGGAGGAAGATATGAGAAATAACGGTTATGTAAAAGCAGAGGAAGCCTTTAACATGCTAAAGAAAAAATATGGAATTAAATGATATGATGTCCGTAATTTGGTAAATTTGATATGTATGATACTCCCATAAATTTAGACACCCACTATTTGGATTAGGGCAAAATAACGGAAGCCCCCCAATGAAGTTCAATTAGCGATGGATGGCATGCAGCTGCGGCTGTGAATTATGTAGGTTAAAGCGCAAACGTTCGAGTCTTAAAGTCCAAACGCTCAAGTCTTAAAGACCGAACACTCGGGTCCTAAAGCCCTAACACTCGGGTCCTAAGGCCCGAAGGACAACAGTGTTAAGGCCGAAGGACTCGAGTGTTTGAGCTTTAGGACAGCAGACCTTCTGCCAACTCTGTGCAGACCCAGCAGTAGCGTGCCTGCGAATTAGATATGCTTGCCTGCAAATTAGATCTGTGTGCCTGCGAATATAGACCTGCGCGCCTGAGAATTGTGCGGGTCGTGAGGCCAAGGTGATGATTGTTCTCGTGGTTGCGGCAGACAAACGGGTCAATATGCCAAAGAGACGGTCACCTTCTTGAGGTCTTTGTCAGCGGAGCTGTTGCCATATACACCTCATAGCTGCCAGCCTTGGCGCGAACGGTGTTGGTGCCTGCGTCAAAGAGTTCGATGCTCTTGCTGTCGAGCGTGATGGTGGCCGTTACCATCCGGTGTTCTGCACCAGGTTGGGGTTCTTGTCCATGACCGTCTGCGGGAAGGGGAAGTACTCGTGCTTGCCCGACTGGAAACCGACGTGGAGGTTGGTCTCCGGCGTGTTGGTGGTGTAGAAGCGGCTGGCTGCCTCTGTGCCTTTATCTGTAACA
>CAVIVH010000199.1:2182-2558 GCA_963646185.1 bacterium
TTTCTGTTGTAACATAGATTTCAAAAAACACTGGAAATGTTTACAAAAGCACTACCTTTGCGCACACAAAAACCAAAAACAAGAAGGACAACCGGGGCTTCTGCAGCAACTATGTCAACTGCCTCGGCCAAGACCAGCAGGGCAACATCTTCCTGGGCACCAACATCCGCCTCAAACAGGCGGCCAAGCTGCTCCGCGAGTCGCACAAGAACATCGCCGAGGTGATGTATGCCTGCGGCTTCTCCAACCCGGCCAGCTTCAGCACCATGTTCAAGAACCTCTACGGCTGTCCGCCACGCGAATACATGAACCGGCAACAGAACAAGGCGGAGTGAGAGGGGCACCCTGCTCCGGTAAGGGTAGGGTGTTCAAAATC
>CAVIVH010000200.1:0-2536 GCA_963646185.1 bacterium
ACAGCGCGTTCACGGTCATAGGCACTCCCGGCCACACTCCCGGAGGAGTATGCTTCCACGACGCCGCCGACTCGGTCCTGCTGAGCGGAGACACCCTCTTCGCCGGCAGCATAGGCCGCAGCGACCTCCCGGGCGGAGACTATGACAAGCTGATAGTCAGCGTGATGGACAAGATTATGGGACTCCCCGGAGACACCGACGTGATTCCCGGCCACGGCCCGGTCACGAGCATATCCCACGAGCGCACCCACAACCCCTTCCTCCAGCCGTTCAACGAGAGGGAGGAACTGTTCCCGGAGGAATTCGGCGACGGGGACAAAGTTTGAAATCCGCCCCAAGTTCCGTATCTTTGAACTTCAGTTAACCTCTTTCTCATCCATGCACATCGGTGTCGCCGGAAACATAGGCTCGGGCAAGACCACCCTCACGAAAATGCTCGCCGGGCATTACGGGTGGACCCCGAAGTTCGAGTCGGTCAAGTTCAACCCCTATCTGGAGGACTACTACAGGGACATTCCCCGCTGGTCCTTCAACCTGGAAATCTATTTCCTGGAGAACCGCTTCGAGGACGTGCTGGAGATAGCCAAGAGCGAAGGGACCATAATCCAGGACAGGACCATATTCGAGGGCGTGTACATCTTCACCGCGAACAACCACGACATGGGCAACCTCAGCGACCGCGATTTCGAGACCTACATGAGGCTGTTCAAGTCCATGATGTCGATGGTGCGGCTTCCCGACCTGATGATTTATCTGCGCTCGTCGGTCCCGAACCTCATCGCCAGAATCCAGAAGCGCGGCAGGCTCTATGAGCAGGGGATGAGAATAGAATATCTCTCCAACCTCAACGAGCGCTATGAGCGCTTCATCCATGAGGAGTATGCCGGCAGGGTGCTGGAAATCGACGCCGACAGCCTGGATTTCGAGAACAGGCCGGAGGATTTCGAGGCGGTGACCGAGAGGATAGACGCCGAGCTGTTCGGACTGTTCAGTCCGGAAGACAAATAGACAAAAAATTTACAACCATGCATATAGCAGTAGCAGGAAATATAGGAAGCGGCAAGACGACCCTGACCAGGATGCTTGCGGAACATTACGGATGGACCCCGAAATTCGAGTCTGTGGACTACAACCCCTATCTTGCGGATTTCTATGAGGACATGGAGCGCTGGTCGTTCAATCTCCAGATTTATTTCCTCAACAAGCGGTTCAAGGACGTGGTGGACATCTCCAAGTCCGACAAGATCATAATCCAGGACAGGACCATCTATGAGGACGCCAAGATCTTCGCCCCGAACCTCCATGCCATGGGCCTGATGAGCTCCCGCGACTTCGAGAACTATTCCGACCTGTTCGACCTCATGATGTCGCTGGTGAAAGCTCCGGACCTGCTCATCTATCTGCGCAGCTCCATTCCCAACCTTGTGGCTCAGATCCAGAAGAGGGGCCGCGAATATGAAAAAAGCATACGCATAGACTATCTGACCGGCCTGAACGAGCGCTATGAGAACTGGATTTCGTCCTATGGCCACAATCTCCTGATCGTGGACGCGGACAATATCAAGTTCGGCAACAGTCCGGAAGATTTCGAGAAGGTGACCGAGATGGTGGACAACCAGCTCTACGGACTCTTCCCCTCCAACGTCTAGAGGAGACTTTTCCTGTACCAGTCATAGAGGCGCCTCACGCCGTCCTCTATCTCCACCTTGTGCTTCCAGCCCAGGCTGTGCAGCTTGGACACGTCCGTGAGCTTGCGCGGCGTGCCGTTGGGCTTGGAGGTGTCCCATGCGGTCTCGCCGGAGAATCCGACCGTCCGGGCCACCAGCGAAGCCAGTTCCCTGATGGTGAGCTCCCTGCCGGTGCCCACATTGATGTGGCAGTTGCGTATCTCTCCAAGCGAGGGAATCGCGCCGCCCCTGCCCTCGGAGTTGTTGCGGTCCACCTTGCCGTCGGTCCGCACCCCATAGAACACGCTTGAATATCTGTCAGTCCCCACCATGTCCGCAAAGCCCACGTTCAGAAGCACATGGACCGAGGCGTCGGCCATGTCGGCGCTCCAGAGGAACTCGCGCAGGGGGCTGCCGTCGCCCCAGAGCGTCACTTTGCCCGGCTCTATGCCATAGAAGGCCAGAGCCTTGAGTATGCGGTCCTCAGAGCTGTCTCCGCCCACATTTCCCTCGCCCACGACGGCTGCCAGCGCGGCCGGAGGATTCAGGGGGCGGCAGGCCATGTCGGCCCTCACCGCATCCCAGTCGCCCTCGCCCAGCAGCTTCGCAAGGCAGAACTTGCGCATCATGGCGGGCATGACATGTGAGTTTTCCAGATGGAAGTTGTCGCCGGGACCATAGAGATTGGTGGGCATCACGGCGATATAGTCGGTGCCGTACTGCAGATTATAGCTCTCACACATCTTCAGGCCGGCAATCTTGGCTATGGCGTATTCTTCGTTGGTGTATTCCAGGGGCGAAGTCAGCAGAGCGTCCTCCCTGATGGGCTGGGGAGCGTTCTTGGGATAGATGCAGGTGGAGCCGAGGAA
>CAVIVH010000201.1:0-2534 GCA_963646185.1 bacterium
CTCTGCTGCAGACCGTGCAGTGCGCCAGGGACGACGGCGAGGATGCCATAGAGATGAAATTCTGGGAGTCGCTTTCCGACGCCGGCAGAATCACCGGCACCCGCTCTGCGTCCACTTTCCTGTCCAACTGGTCTCCCGAGACCTATTATTTCTATTATTTCGGCACTCCCGCCGGCTGGGGGAAGGCCTCCGATGCCGCCTATGACTACAGATGGCGCGACGCCGTGGACCTCTGGATGACCCTGCTCGATTCCAAGGACATGTACAGAAGGGGAGCGGCGGAGTACAACATCGCCGGGGCTTTCTATCTTCTCGGAGACTATGGTCTCGCAACCGAATGGCTGGACCGCTCGGACAGCGACTGCAAGATGGTCACTTCCTCCCAGCTCAGAAGGAAGATCGAGGCCAAGCGCTCGGTTGCGAAATAACTATCTTATAGACAATATTTTGTGGGTCTGAAGACTCAGACTCCAGACGGGATGTGCCAGGACATATGCCATGGTCTCCCGTATGTTTTTTCCTGAGCAGGGCTGCAGATAGCGGTGCTCTGCGGGAAAGCTTTCCCACCGGGCGGGGTCCTGCCCGGTATAGACCAGCTTGAGCTCGTCGGCTTTTGCGATGGCCGGTCCGGCTCCATCCTGCCAGTCTGATTTGGGACTGAAGGTCACCCAGTCCACTCCCGCCGGGACGGGGCGGGTGCCGTTGGTCTCCATATGGATGAGATAGCCGCGGCCGTGGAAGGCCCCGGTCAGCGCCGCGTCCAACTGCAGCGAGGGCTCTCCGCCGGTGAACACCACTCTCCTGCAGTCTCCGCCGGCCTCGGCCGCCGCGGCGACGATTTCCTCCAGGCTCATGGACGCTCCGGCCGAGAAGTCGGTATCGCAGAAGGGACAGGCCAGGTTGCAGCCGCTGAAACGCACGAACACCATGGGCGTTCCGCTCCAGCGTCCCTCGCCCTGGAGAGAGTAGAATATCTCGTTGACCAGATACATGCTAGTCTTCGTCCTTCTCGTAGATAGCCTTGTTGTTCTCCGACTCCCAGATTTCCACCTTGTAACCATTCTCCACATGGTCGCATATCCATCTGGCTATGTTCTCGGCGGTGGGGTTGAAGTCGAATATCTCGTTGAGGTTCTTGTGGTCCAGCGCACCGCAGATGTCCTTCTTTATGCGGGTGAAGTCGGCCACCATCCCGTCCTCGTTGAGGACGCGCGAGCGGCAGTGCACAATCACTATCCAGTTGTGTCCGTGGAGCGCCTCGCATTTGCTCTCATAGCTCAGGTGGAGGCTGTGTGCGGACGAAATCTCAAGTCTTTTTGATACGTAGTACATCTCTTGCAGCTTCTTATTTTTCGTAGTCGGTGGGGTCGAATCCTTCCAGCGCCTCTTTCCTCTCGTTGCAGGTGCCGCACACTCCGCAGTGGCGGGGACGGCCCTCATAGCATGAATAGGTGTGCTCGAAGAGGACTCCCAGCTCCTTGCCCAGAAGGGCGATGTCCCGCTTGGTGATGTCGCAGAAAGGGGAGACTATCCTTATGCCGGCGAAGGTCCCTTCGCGGGCCGCATTGTCTATGGCCGAAATGAAGCCGGGGCGGCAGTCCGGATATATGGCGTGGTCGCCCGAATGGTTGGCCAGCAGGACGGTGTCCAGGTCTCTGCTTTCGGCGAGGCCCACGGCCACCGAGAGCATGATGCCGTTGCGGAATGGGACCACGGTGCTCTTCATGTTCTCCTCGTCATATTGTCCGTGCGGGACTTCCTCCCCGCCTTCCAGTATGCTGCTCCTGAAGTATTTGCCCATGAAGTCCAGCGGGATTATGATGTGCTCGATCCCGAGGCGGGCGCAGTTCCATTTCGCGCATTCGATTTCCTGCCTGTCCTGGCGCGCACCATAGCTGAAGGTCACGGCGAGCCGGATTTCTTCGCGGTACTTGTGGAGCAGCACCGTGCTGTCCATCCCGCCTGAATATACGAGCAATGCTTTCATTTCCAATCCTTTATTCTGCAATGCCTCTGTTTCCGCGCATTGCTTTACATCTCAACCCGCAAAGGTACGAAATTTTGAGGAAGTTAGAGGGGGAGGTGACTATAGCGGAGTAAATTGAGGCAGACTAACCTTGTTCTAACAGTTTCTTATCTGTCAAGAAATCCAACAACCCAACAGTCAACACTCCGAGTTCATCTTCCTTGCGATGAATGTCATCACCGACAATGACTATCTTACGGAAATGGTCGTTGATTGACAACAAAGGACGACGTTCTTGCGCCTCCTTTTCAGCTGTCGGCATGTGGAAAGCAGATTGGATATACACTCTGTATGGTGGACGATTCACAACAAAATCCACTTCCAATTGTCGTCTGACAAACTTTTAGGGAAGGCTACACATAAACGATGGAAAAACTGTGTATGTTCAGTGGAAAATCAGAGTCCCTATTGTATCTATATCATGCTTCATAATGTCAATAGTTCGTTAATTTTATAAAAGTTACGCCGCGGCGCGAACGCCGTAGAATAGAAGTTCTTTGAAATCAGT
>CAVIVH010000202.1:0-2518 GCA_963646185.1 bacterium
CGACTACATCCGAGCGTATCCTGTACTACACCGGCAAGACTCACAAGATCGGTGAGGTACACGAGGGTGCCGCCACGATGGACTGGATGGTCCAGGAGCAGGAGAGAGGTATCACCATCACTTCCGCAGCCACGACCGCGTTCTGGCACTACAACGACCAGGTCTATCAGATCAACCTCATAGACACTCCCGGCCACGTGGACTTCACCGTGGAGGTGGAGCGTTCGCTGCGCGTCCTGGACGGAACTGTCGCTACATTCTGCGCCGTGGGAAGGGTTCAGCCCCAGTCCGAGACGGTGTGGCGTCAGGCCGACAAGTACGGCGTTCCGAAGATTGCCTATGTCAACAAGATGGACCGTGTGGGCGCTGACTTTCTCGCCTGTGTCGAGGAGATTCACCAGAAGCTCGGTGCCAACGCAGTTCCCATCGCTCTCCCTATCGGATCCGAGGACAAGTTCAAGGGTATCGTGGACCTTATCGCAAGAAAGGCCATCTACTACAGAACTGAGGACTCTCTCGTGAACTACTCCGTCGAGGAGGTTCCCGCAGAGATGCACGACGAGGTCGAGAGATGGAGAGACAAGCTGGTCGAGGCAGCCGCCGAGTGCGACGAGGCCCTCATGGAAAAATACTTCGAGGATCCCGATTCCCTCTCCGAGGACGAGATCATCGCAGCACTCCGCAAGGGAACCATAGCCATGCAGCTGATTCCCGCCACCTGCGGATCATCCTTCAAGGACAAGGGTGTGCAGTTCCTGCTCGACGCAGTCATCCGCTATCTCCCTTCGCCTCTTGACAAGGGTGCAGTCGAGGGTGTCAACCCTCACACCGAAGACAAGGAAGAGCGCATTCCTTCCGCCGCGGAGCCTTTCTGCGGACTCGTGTTCAAGATTGCCACAGACCCGTTCGTGGGGCGTCTGGCATTCTTCAGAGCATATTCCGGAAGAGTGGATGCAGGTTCCTATGTCCTCAACACCCGCACAGGCAAGAAGGAGAGGATTGCCCGTCTGTATCAGATGCACTCCAACCATCAGAACCCCATAGATTTTGTCGAGGCCGGTGACATCTGCGCCGCAGTCGGTTTCAAGGATCTCCGCACCGGAGACACCATCTGCGACGAAGGACACCCTATCACTCTCGAGTCCATGAAGTTCCCGGATCCCGTGATCGGAATCGCAGTGGAGCCCAAGACCCAGGGCGACCTTGACAAGCTCGGAATCGCTCTTGCGAAACTCGCCGAAGAGGATCCCACATTCACCGTCAAGACCGACCACGAGACCGGCCAGACCGTCATCAGCGGAATGGGCGAGCTCCATCTTGACATCATCGTGGACCGTCTCCGCCGTGAGTTCGGAGTTGAAATCAACCAGGGCGCTCCCCAGGTTAACTATAAAGAGGCTATCACAGCACCTGTCCAGCACCGCGAGGTCTTCAAGAAGCAGACCGGCGGCCGCGGTAAGTTCGCTGACATCGTCGTCGAAATCGGCCCTGCCGACGAAGGCGCAACAGGACTTCAGTTCGACAACCAGGTCAAGGGAGGAAACGTTCCGAAGGAATTCGTTCCCGCCGTGCAGAAAGGTTTCGAATCGGCCATGGCCAACGGCGTTCTCGCCGGATACGAGGTCCAGTCGCTCAAGGTCACGCTGCTTGACGGTAGCTTCCATCCTGTGGACTCCGACCAGCTTTCGTTCGAAATGGCAGCCCGCATGGCCTTCCGTCATGCCTGCCCCAAGGCAAAGCCTGTGATTCTGGAGCCTATCATGAATCTCGAAGTCGTTACTCCCGAGGAGTACATGGGAGACATTGTCGGTGACCTCAACCGCCGCCGCGGCCAGATCAACGCCATGGACAGCACCGCCAACGGTGCCCGCGTCATCAAGGCGTTCGTTCCCCTGTCGGAGCAGTTCGGTTATGTCACGATTCTCAGAACCCTTTCTTCCGGCCGTGCCACCAGCACGATGAGCTTCGACCACTACGCTGAGGTCCCTGCAAACCTTTCCAAGGACATCATCGAGAAGAGCGGTTACAAGAACAGTGACGACGAGTAATTTTTTAACAGAAGACAATTGATATGAGTCAGAGAATAAGAATTAAACTCAAATCATTCGATCATATGCTGCTTGACAAGTCAGCAAAGAAGATCGCCGATACAGTGTCCTCCACCGGTGCCAAGGTCTGCGGCCCCATTCCGCTTCCCACAAGCACCAAGATCTTCACTGTCAACCGTTCCACCTTCGTCAACAAGAAATCCAGGGAGCAGTTCGAGCTCAATTCCTACTGCAGGCTTCTTGACATCGACGATTCGAACGCCAAGACTGTCGATTCCCTCATGAAGCTTGAGCTTCCTTCGGGTGTCGAGGTTGAGATCAAGGTCTGATTTCGCGCCGCCTGATGCGGTTATGATAAAAAACGGGGCTGTGTTGCTGTCTATGGCACATTGCTTGCAGTAAATCAGCTCCGTTACCCGGTCCCATAGCTCAGTTGGTTAGAGCATCTGACTCATAATCAGGGGGTCGCA
>CAVIVH010000203.1:0-2500 GCA_963646185.1 bacterium
GGACAAGGACGGAGCCCTGGGACAGGCCTTCACCGCGATGAAGTTCGGCGGAGCGTGGATCGGAACACAGGAGCCCCGCGGACCCTGGCGCTACTGCGGAGAGGGTGACCTCGGAATGTGCGCCGTGACAAGGACCGCCGAGAGCATTCTGGCCGACGATCCCATCTTCGGATGGACGATTTATGGCGGGAAGTCCTTCTCGGACGACAAGACCGGATTCTCCTTTATCCCCGACGACGGCACCAGGACCAAGATTTCTGTCGTGTCCGACGCCAAGCGCTACACCGTCAAGGTGGACAGAGACAACTGGTCCGCGGCCGAGCCCGTGCGCATAAGCCGCAATCTGAAGACCATGGAAATCAAGCTTGACAATCCCGTGGGCACCAGACACACCACCACCCTCACCGTGTCCTCTCCCAAGGCCAAGGTGACTCTGGACGGCAAGTCCGTGTCTTCCAGGAAGAACAAATACGGAGAGATTGTCTTCAGCCTGCCGGTCACCGGCGCTTCCCACAGCCTGAAGATTACCCTCTAGCGAGGTGCTGATATAAAACACGAAGGCGGCCGATATCACATATCGGTCGCCTTTATTATTCAGCGGCAGAGACGAAGAAGGATGGCTGAAAGGTTTAGTCATCCTTCTGAATGTCAATTACATCGTTCGGCAAGGCCTTGCCGAAGCGGGATTAATGAATCTGGGCGCCGTTGACGAGAGCCTCCTGAGGAGTGATGAACCTCATGGTGCCGTCGCCCTGCGCGGCCATCAGAATCATGCCCTTGGACTCTATGCCGCGGATCGTGCGCGGAGCCAGGTTGGCCAGAATGCAGATCTGCTTCCCGACCATCTCCTCCGGCGAATAATACTGAGCTATGCCCGACACGATGACCCTCTTGTCGATACCCGTGTCTATGGTAAGCTTCAGCAGCTTCTCCGTCTTGGGTACACGCTCGGCCTCAAGCACCGTGGCCGTCCTTATGTCCATGCGGTCAAAATCCTCCCAGCTCACCTCCGGCTTCTGAGGCTCAATCTTCTTCGCAGCCTCCTCGGCGGCCTTCGCTGCCTCCTCAGCCTCCTGAGCCTTCCTGATGGTCTCAAGCCTCTCAATCTGCGCGTCAATCGCATCATCCTCAATCTTCGCGAACAGAAGCTCGGCCTCGCCCAGCTCATGGCCTGCGGGAACCAGCTCGTCACGTCCGACCATGTCCCAGTTCAGCACCAGACCTTCCTGCGCGGCGGACTCACCCGCGTGCACGGTGTGGAGAGCGGCACCCTCGCCGTCCCTGTAGGTATTCTCGGTCTCCGCCTCGCCCCTGCGATGGTCAGAACCGACATAGAGACCGGCCTTAAGCATCTTGCAGAGTTTCTCCACCGCAAAGGGAGTGAACGGCTCGAACACCACGGCCAGGTCGGCACAGATCTGCGCGCACACGTTCAGGATGGTGGCGCAGCGGGCCATGTCGGTCTTGGCGACCTTCCAGGGCTCCGTGTCGGAGATATACTTGTTTCCGGTCCTGGCCACGGACATGGCGTCCTTCAGAGCCTCGCGGAAATGATAGGTCTCGATATTCTTCTCCAGCGACGCCTTGAGAGCCGGAATGGCGTCCAGGGCGGCCCGGTCAATCGGCTGAAGCTCGCCGGCGGCAGGCACCTTGCCTCCGAAATACTTATGCGTGAGCACCATGGCGCGGTTCACGAAGTTTCCGAATATAGCCACCAGCTCGCTGTTGTTCCTGGACTGGAAATCCTTCCAGCTGAAGTCATTGTCCTTGGTCTCCGGCGCATTGGCAGTGAGCACATACCTCATCACGTCCTCCTTGCCCGGGAAATCATGCAGATACTCATGCGCCCACACGGCCCAGTTGCGCGAAGTGGAAATCTTCCTGCCCTCGAGATTCAGGAACTCGTTGGCCGGCACATTGTCCGGAAGGATATATCCGCCGTGAGCCTTGAGCATGGACGGGAACACTATGCAGTGGAACACGATGTTGTCCTTTCCGATGAAATGCACGAGCTTGGTGTCACCGCTCTTCCACCACTTCTCCCACGAATCCGGAAGCAGCTCGCGCGTGTTCGACACATAGCCTATGGGCGCATCGAACCACACATAGAGCACCTTGCCCTCGGCACCCTCCACGGGGACCGGAATGCCCCAGTCAAGGTCGCGGCTGACGGCCCTGGGCTGCAGGCCTCCGTCGATCCAGCTCTTGCACTGGCCATAGACATTGCTCTTCCACTCCCTGTGGCCGTCCAGAATCCACTTCCTGAGCCATTCTTCATACCGGTCCAGAGGCAGATACCAATGGGTGGTCTTCTTCTTCACGGGCTCGGCGCCGCTGAGCTTGGACTTGGGGGCGATCAGCTCCTCGGGGCTGAGGGTGCTTCCGCAGTTCTCGCACTGGTCGCCGTATGCCCCCTCGAATCCGCACTTGGGGCAGGTGCCCACGATGTAGCGGTCAGCCAGGAATGTCCTGGCCACGGGGTCATAGTACTGCTCCGTCT
>CAVIVH010000204.1:0-2472 GCA_963646185.1 bacterium
CCTCAAGGCTGTGATGTTCATAATCCCGGATGATTCTCTCATAGAGAGGAAGGTTCTCCGTGTCCAGGCTGACCGTGGCCCCCTTGGAGGGAATCCACAGCGGTCCGAAGTTGTCCCTTGTCCACTTGAAGTTCTCCGAGAAGGGGAAAATCAGAAGATAGGAATCCGGATAATCCGGAGGATAGACATCTATATTCCTGTCCAAGGAAACGACATTCGGCGATTTCGCGACCTCTTCCGCCATCTTCTCCGTCAGCGCCATGTCCGGATAGCCCGGCAGTTCCGCGCTGTAGCGGAGCTCGGATGTGTTGAGTCCGATTTTCTCCAATGTCTTCTGGTTGACCGGCGTCCCGTTGGTCACGACCTTATAGGTGTGCTGGACTCCGGGCCAGACCTCCTGGGGTCTGGAGTTGATGTAAACCCTGCCGTCCACTATGCTGAGCGTGTCGCCTGCGACGGCCACGCATCTTTTCACATAATGGTCCTTCTTGTCTGAAGGTCTGACCTTCACGGGCCCGTAGTTTGCTATCGCATTCTCTTTTCCGACGACTCTGCACATGGCGTAGTAGTCGGCTGCCGGATCCCTGGTCAGGACGGTGTCCCCGTTGGGGAAGTTGAACACCACGCAGTCTCCCTCCTTTACGTCGCGGAAGCCCTTCAGTCTCCTGTACTTGTTCTGTATCAGGGTCGAATAGGACTCCTTGCGGCCTATCACGTTATGGGTAAACGGGACAGTGAGCGGAGTCTGCGGAATCTTGGGGCCATAGGCGAGCTTGCTCACAAAGAGATGGTCTCCCGTGTACAAGGTGTTCTCCATGGAAGATGAAGGGATCTTGAAGGCCTGGAAAAAGAAAATATTGATGAAGGTGACGAACACGACGGCAAAGATTACCGCATCCAGCCAGTCGAGCAGTTCGTTGTGTTTCTCCCCCTCCTTGTACTCCTTCTTCCAAAACAGCCACTTCACTTTTTTCGTGACCGTGAGGTCGAAAATCACAATGAGGCCGAAAAGCCACCAATAGTTTCCGAGCCAGACCACCCATAACACATAGAGCAGCGACCAGAAAACCAGTCCGGCCCATTTGTTATGACGGATGTCCCTCCAGCTCATCGCCGCAAGTCTACTTTACAGAGTTGACTATGGCTTCGAACGCCTGAGGGTTGTTCATGGCGAGGTCTGCCAGAACCTTGCGGTTCAGACCTACGTTCTGCTTGGCGAGTTTGCCCATAAACTGGGAATACGACATGCCGTAGGAACGGGCGGCAGCGTTGATCCTCATGATCCAGAGGGAGCGGAACTCACGCTTCTTGGCTCTGCGGTCACGGTAGGCATAGGTGAGACCTTTCTCATAGGTGTTCTTTGCTACCGTCCAGACATTCTTCCTGGAGAGGAAATTACCGCGGGTTCTCTTGAGAATCTTTTTGCGGCGGGCCCTAGAGGCCACTGAATTAACTGATCTTGACATAATTTGATTGATTTCCGGAGGCAGTGGCCGGCTTGCGGCGCTTCTGGACTGCTTTCCGAGTTAAACTTAAAAAACTAAAGGACAAGAAGCTCTTTCACACGACGCTCGTCAACCTTGTCAAGGATTGCGAAGTGGTCAAGATTCCTTTTCTGCTTCTTGGTCTTCTTGGTGAGAATGTGGCTGTGATAAGCATGTCTTCTCTTGATTTTTCCCGTTCCGGTAAGCGAGAAACGCTTTTTTGCACCGGAATTGGTCTTAAGCTTTGCCATCTCTAAAATTGTTGTTTTTGTTAATATAAACTCAATCCGTCAACGGATTATTTTTTCTTTATGGGGGCGATCATCATGATCATTCTCTTGCCCTCGAGCTGGGGCATGCTCTCGGCCCTTCCGAATTCCTCAAGCTCCACCGCGAACCTCAGAAGGAGCTTTTCGCCCTGGTCCGAGAACTGGATGGAACGGCCTCTGAAGAAGACCGACGACTTCACCTTGGAGCCTTCGGAAAGGAACTCCTTGGCGTGTTTGAGCTTGAACTGGAAATCGTGCTCGTCGGTGTTGGGCCCGAAGCGTATTTCCTTGATTACTATCTTGGAAGAGTTCTGCTTGATCTCCTTCGCCTTCTTCTTCTGCTGATAGAGATATTTCTGATAATCAAGGATTCTGCAGACAGGAGGATCCGCCTTTGCCGTTATCTCCACAAGGTCAAGCTCCTGTTCGGCGGCCATTTTCCTGGCAGCGGCAATCGGATAGACGCCGGGCTCGGCGATATTGTCACCGACCAGACGCACCTGGGGAGCACTGATCTCCTCATTTATGTTCAACTCGTTTTCTCCCTTGGGTCTCTGACCGGGAAGATTGCGTCCGACAGGCCTGGTCCCCGGCCTCGGAGAAGGCTTGGGACCGCTGAAATGGGGTTTGTAAGGCGTAGCGATAAAAAAATCTCCTATACTTTAATTTAACAATCGGCTTCCGCTAGCACAGCTCGGACTTGACGGTATCCCTGAACC
>CAVIVH010000205.1:0-2464 GCA_963646185.1 bacterium
CAACAGAATCAGATTCTCCTTGAGAGACAGCTCATTGGATATGCCCTGGTTCAGAAGCTCCCCGTCCGGCGACATATAGATGATCTCGTCATAATGCCTCTGGGCCGTCAGCTCCGAAATCATCCGGTCCACCGGCTCCACCATCATCACCATCCCCGCATCGCCGCCATAGCTATAATCGTCCACGTCCCTGCGCGGCCCCAGGCCATATTCCCTGAGATTGTGGATGTGTATCTCCACAAGCCCCTTCTTGATGGCCCTTCCCACTATCGAATGGCTGAGCGGGCTGTCCAGCAGCTCCGGCACCACGGTCAAAATGTCTATTCTCATCGGCGGAATTATATTTGGAAAGCCTCGCACATGCGAAACTTGCACAAATGTAGATATTTTCAGCTATATTTGCATTTATCTGCCCATTGCGTGCGCAGCCGAATATTATTAATGATAACTCTATTGTCATGAGTGATGAAATCAAACCTGATGTGATGAACACGTCAGATGTAGAAGAACCCAAGGACGGAATCAGGGAAGAAATCCAGGCCGTGAAAGAGACGGTCGCCGATTTCGCCGACAAAACACTGGCCGAGCTTTCCGGTCTTTTTGAGAAATTCATGGAAGACGCCGACAGGGTGAAAAAGCCCAAGGAGGCCGAGTCCATAAAGTCAGCTTTCTACAAGAAGCTGTCGAAGGAGAAGGCCGAGTCCGGTCTGTCGCCCGAAGTCTCCGAGCCCGCATCGGAAGAGGAGGAGCAGGCAGCCGCCCCCGCACAGCCCGAAGCAGCCCAGCCCGCCGTCGAAGCCGCCCAAGCCGAAGCGCAGTCTGAAGCAGCCGAAGCCCAGCCCGAAGCCGCCCTGACAGAGGCTCCCGCAGAGAAAGCCAATCCGTTCGAAGCCATAGAAGAAGGGTTCAAGTCGCTCTATGCCAAGTTCAAGAAAGAACGCGCCGAATACAACCGTAAGCAGGATGCCGAAAAGGCCGACAACCTCGTCAGGAAACAGGCTGTCATAGACGACCTCAAGGCCCTTGTGGAAAAAGATGCCGACGTGAGCGCCTCCTTCCCCGAGTTCAGGGAAATCCAGGCCCGCTGGAGAGCCATAGGCCCCGTGCCCGTCCAGAACTTCCGCGTCATCAACGACACCTATCAGTTCTATGTCGAGCAGTTCTATGACAAGGTCCAGATAAACAGAGACATGCGCGACCTCGACTTTAAGAAGAACCTCGAAGCCAAGACCGGTCTCTGCGAAAAGGCCGAGACCCTCAAGGACGACGCCAACGTCGTGGACGCCTTTAAGGAGCTTCAGAAACTCCACGAACAGTGGAAAGACCTCGGCCCCGTGGCCAAGGAATTCCGCGAGTCCATCTGGGAGCGCTTCAAGGCCGCCACTTCCGAGATAAACAAGAAATACCAGTCCTACTTCGAAGAGCAGAAGGCCAAGCAGGCCGAGAACCTCGTGGAAAAGACCGGACTGTGCGAGGCCGTGGAGGCCATCGCCGACAAGGAAGACATTAAGTCCTCCAACGAATGGAACTCCCTCACCAAGGAAATCGAGGAAATCCAGAGGAAATGGAGAACCATAGGATATGCCTCCCGCAAGGACAACCAGAAGATCTATGACCGCTTCCGCGCCGCCTGCGACAAGTTCTTCGAGAAAAAGAGAGTCTTCTACTCCCAGTTCAAGGACAGCATGAACGAGAATATGGACAAGAAGCTCGCTCTCATCGAGAAGGCCGAGGCCCTCAAGGACAGCACCGAGTGGAAGAAGGCCACCGAGCAGTTCATCGCCCTCCAGAAGGAGTGGAAAGAGATCGGCGCAGTGCCCCGCAAAAAATCCGAGCAGCTCTGGAAGAGATTCCGCGCAGCCTGCGACGGATTCTTCGCCGAAAGGGACAAGCAGGCCAAGCCCGAGAATAATTTCTATGCCAACCTCAAGGCCAAGAAGGCCCTCATAGAAGAGATCAACGCCTTCAGCTCCGACGACAGCCAGGTGGTCCGCGACGCCATGAGCAGCTTCAGCGAGAGATGGAACGCCATAGGCTTCGTCCCCTTCAAGGAAAAGGACGCAGTGACCAAGACCTATAGGGAGGCCATGCAGGCCAAGTTCCCCGACTTCGGCGGCGACCGCGCTCCCAGAGGCCGCAGAGACGGCGGCCAGCGCGGCGGTTCCCGCGCCCCTCTCTCCGAGAAGGACCGCCTGATCCAGAGGTACAACGCCCTCCAGCAGGAAATCGACACCTACGAGAACAACATCGGATTCTTCTCCGCATCCAAAGGCTCCCAGTCCCTGGTGCAGCAGATGGTGGAGAAGATAGAAGCCTCCAAGGCTGAGCTTCAGGCCCTCAAGGCCAAAATCCGCGAAATGGAAGATACCCCGAGCGAGCAGTAGCCCGCGTATGGAAGAAGCTGTTTTGAACGGCATGGCCGTCCGGAACAGCTTTTAATAATGTAAAACAACAGACGTGAACA
>CAVIVH010000206.1:0-2448 GCA_963646185.1 bacterium
CGTGGAAATAGATCTTAAATCCAACGACGGGGTCTCCGGCAATCCTCCTTACACTGTCGCCACCACAGATAGCGAGGCATACTACGGTATCTCCGTCACCGACGCGACGGCCACCAGCGTGACAATAACATCGTCCGCCCGTGCAATCTTCTGGGGTATAAACGCTTATAGCGAATAATATCACGCCCATAACGATGATATCCATAAGCCGCATGGCTGCAGGGCTGTTTGGGGCATTGCTTCTCGCAGTGCCCCAATCTTGCAGTCATAACGAGGACAGCGAATTCAAGATCGAGATCTCCCGCAGCGAGGCCGAATCCACGGCCGGCAGCCAGTGGGTGAAAGTCACTGCGGCCGCCGGCAAGGAGTGGACGCTTTCCCTCTCCGACGAATCGGGCGCGACCATAGACTGGATCACGGCCGACCCCGTGCAGGGCAAGGGCAGCAGCGCCACCGCGTCCGTCAGCTGGACGGCCAACACCTCCACGGAATCCCGCACCGCGGTGATCCGGGGCATATGCGGCGGCAGCGAGTCCACGGCCTCCTTCACCCAGAAGGGAGCCTCCGGCAAGACCGACCCGGCGGATCCGGTCCTGCCCGACACGCCGACGGCGGACAATGTTCCCGGCTGGATGGAACTTCCCTCCACGAACGACAACGACCTTTACTTCGTCACCCACGCAAGCTCCACGTCCTCCGGAGCAGGACGCAACTACTCCTACTATTGGGACACCAAAGCCCTTGTGGCCCACTGGGTGGCATATCCGCTCAACAAGGGCTGCATAGCCTCCGGAAGCCGCACCAATGCCTGGGGTCTTGACCCCAAGCTCCCCGAAGCCGACCAGCCAGTGCTGTACAAAGGATTCAGCAACGGCAGCCGCTACGGCAATTACGACGGCGGCTCCCAGTCCTACCAGCGCGGCCATCAGTGCCCCTCGGCCGACCGTCTGGCAAAGAATGACAACGAGATGACCTTCTACGGCACCAACATGACCCCGCAAAAGGGTGAGCTCAACGAAAACATCTGGGCGGCCCTGGAGACCCGCGTGCGCGACTGGTCCAAGGCATTCGACACACTCTATGTAGCCACCGGCTGCGTGGTGGAGGGCAGCACCGAATATGCCTATGACAATGTGGGCAAAAAGGTGACCGTGCCCGTGGCCTACTACAAGGCCCTGCTGGGATACAGCAAGGCCGGCTCCCGCGGAATCTCCTCGCAGACAAAGGGCTACACCGGAGTCGCGTTCTATTTCGAGCACCGCGGCTATAGCGACAACAACTACATGAACTGCGCGATGACCATAGACGCGCTGGAGAAGAAGGTGGGCGAGGACTTCTTCGTGAACCTGCCCGCCGCCATAGGCGACAAAATGGCCGGCAAAGTGGAGGCCACCCGCGACGACTACTGGTGGAGCGGGCAGTAGCGCCCTCTCCGCCGGCAAAAAATGCATATGATGAAAAGACTTTTCACAATTGCGGCCCTGCTGCTCTCGGCCCTTCTGGCATATGGCCAGCAGACCCGCACCTATGTGGTGGGATTCTACAACCTGGAGAATCTCTTCGACATCTACAACGACCCGGCCAAGAACGACGAACAGTTCCTGCCCGAAGGGTCCAACAACTGGACCGAGGCCAAGTATGAGAAAAAACTGGCCAACATGGCCCATGTGATAGCCGAGATGGCAAAGGACAACGGCCGCTACCACACCATTCTGGGAGTGAGCGAGGTGGAGAACCGCATGGTGCTGGAAGACCTGGTGAGCGAGCCAGAGATAGCCGACGCCAACTACCAGATCGTGCACTACGACAGCCCCGACAACCGAGGCATAGACGTGGCCCTGCTCTACAAGCCCGAGCAGTTCACCTTTCTGGACTCGGAGTCGATACCCTTCACCTTCGAGGGAAGCGACATTGACTTCAGCGACACCGACACGGAGACTTTCCGCACCCGAGACATACTCATGGTCCACGGCACCATAGACGGAGAACAGTTCGCCTTCTATGTGATGCATCTGCCCAGCCGCTCCGGCGGCAAGGGCGGCAATCTGCGCAGCCGCGGGGCCGAAATAGCCTATCGGCATGCGCTGGGGATGATGGAGAAATATCCCGGCATCAAGATAGTGGCCATGGGCGACATGAACGACAACCCCACAGACCCCAGCATGACCGACTGGTTCCACGGCCGCAAGAGCCTGGAGGAAACCGGCGTGAAGGACTTCTTCAACCCCTTCCACACCATGCTCAAGGACGGAATGGGTTCCATCTGCTATCAGGGCACCTGGAGCATATTCGACCAGCTGCTGGTGAACCACAGCCTGGCATATGCCCCGGACGGAGGCCTTCAGGTCAGGCAGATCAACAAGGGCTATTATGGCCGCGTGTTCAAGAAGCGCTTCATGGAGGCGCAGACCGGACAGTATAAGGGCTATCCGCTGCGCACCTTCTCCA
>CAVIVH010000207.1:0-2384 GCA_963646185.1 bacterium
GTGAAATGGTAGACACGCCACTTTGAGGGGGTGGTGGACGCATTTGTCCGTGGGAGTTCGACTCTCCCCATCCGCACGAAAGAGCTGACCAAGAACTTGGTCAGCTCTTTTTTTCTTACCCCCCATGCACCCCCGAGGGGGATAATCGGCCTCGCGGCCGGCGGGGAATGTGATTTTTCATAAATTCGGGCGCAAGGTTCGGGGAGGCGGGGCATTTACAGTATGGTGCCAGGCCCGCAGCATGGTGCCCGGCCCGGACATAAACCGGTGAACAACGTTATGAAACAGACCAGAATCCTCATGTGCGCATTGGCGGCCGCCCTGATTTCGGCCGCACCGTTGTCGGCCCAGAAGCGCGGCAACGCCAACAGGAGCGACGATATCGGGGCCTATGTGGGACTGATCGCCCCAATGGGCACATCTGCCGGCAACGACGGGGCCGAGGCTATATACGGTATCACCTATGGTCACTATCATTCCAACGGCATAGGCTTCAGGACTGGGTTCTACCATGTCCCTTCGTTGTCCGACATCGACAACTCCTTCGGAATCCCCGTGGCCTTCTCCTACCGCACCGGCGAAAGAAGCACTTCGGACAGGTTCTCTTCCGCGGCATACGGCTCCGCCTACCAGATGTTCAGCGACCCCTATTCCGGGCCTGGCGGACTCCTTGCGTCCTTCCTCGCCGGCCTGTTCAGCAGGGCCGAATTCAACATAGGCCTCACCCCTGGCTATGTGGCCGGAAGCGACAGCAGCCGTCACGAGGTGAGCCAGTACGGCGGCGGAAATTATTCCTACTGGACCGGGAAGCACACCAGTCTCTCGCTCTCCGCAGACGCCGGCGCCGGACTCAACTACCGGATATGGCGCTTCGACCTGAAGGTGGCGGCGGCCTTCCACTTTCTCCTCACCGAGAACTATGTCCATTATACCGACAACGGTATCTCCCTAAAAGAAAAGCCGCAGCGATGGTTTTTCACCCTGTCGGGCGGGCTTTCCTATAAATTCTGACGAACTGCCGCCGGAAAGAGGCATCCACAATGGCGCAATTTCTGTAAATTTGACGGATTTTTCGAAAAAACTCACACTGAATAATGAAAACAGCAAAACTGGCAATCATGGCACTCGCCGCCGCGGCGGCCGTGTCCTGCCTCGGAAACACCAACTCCTCCACCTCATTCTACACTTGCGACACTTTCTCCTTTGACGACTTCATCACGGAGAATCCCGACAGCGTCTCTTTCGCAAAGGGATTCGTGGGCAACTCTGGCTACTTCGCCTATAGCGCCAAGATGGACGAGGACGGAAAAGTGTTCAAGGGCGGCTTCGCCCTCTCGATGAAGCTGGACCCCGACACAGACGGGCTCTACGCCGACTATTCCATAGACAAAGAGAGCGGCAAAAGCACGAAGGGCAACATCTTCGCGGTGTTCTGCCAGAACTCCGACGAGTCCTGCATGCCGGAGCACGACATAGAATTCTACCGCAAAGCCAGTTCCAAGGCACTGGTGACGGTCGAGCCCGACATCTGCTATGTCGCCAACGCAAATGTGGTCCTAAGCGCCATCAAATATGGCCGCAGCGGTGCTCCCAAGTTCGATGAGGGAGACTATTTCAATCTGATTATCACCGGCTACAACTCCTCCAAGGCCAAGACCGGCGAGGTGAAGGTGGAGATGGCAAAATATGAAGGTTCGCTTTCGTATGTAAAGGAATGGACCAAGGTGAATCTCAAGAGCCTGGGCGACATCACCTATATCGACTTCGCCCTCGAGACCAACAGGGACGACCTCAGGCTGGACCGCATCTGCATGGACCAGCTCACCACTCTGGTGGCCATAGAAGAAGACTAAGCGCCGCTCTGCGGAAGGTCCTGAAGCCGCAATCTGTTTCTCCGGCCGGCTTCGCCGTCAAATGCGGCCGCAAACCCTTCCGCCGATTCCTCTTGCACTCGGGACAACAGCACCAACACTGCTTATTTTAACTACGGCGCGTTCGTGATGCAGACCAAGAATCCGGACACCGGTTCCCTATGGTACATCGGCCCTTGGATGGACAGTGACATAGCCGCCGCACGCGAAGCGGGGCGCAATGTCCGCCCGGTTAAAAACAAGCCGGAGGTTGCGGAATAACCTGTTAACATGAATTTTAAAACTCTGACGCTGTACGACATAGCTAACGTACGGCATCAAACGAAAAACAGGCGCCCGGGAATGGAATCCGCGGCGCCTGCGTTTTTCATATGGCCCGGCTAGACGAGCTGTCCCTTGAGCATGACCCGGTCTATGAACGGGGTCTGATGGCAATAGGGAATCATCGTGAGCGACTTCATGGGCCTGGTGATTATGAGATTGGCCAGTTTGCCGCGGGTGACTGACCCGCAG
>CAVIVH010000208.1:0-853 GCA_963646185.1 bacterium
AACAAGGGATGACGGAGTCTCTCCGAAGCTCGGTCGGCTGGCGGAAGAGCCAACAGGAGACGCCCTTAGAGAGAATAAAGAATGGCAACGGCGATGCCGAGAAGACTGCCGAAGAACACCTGGATGGGTGTATGCCCCAGCAGTTCCTTCAGATACTGGATATTATCCACATTGGACGACTTCTTCAGCACCTCAATCATCGTATTGATAGCCTTGGCCTGCTTGCCGCTTTCCAGCCTCACCCCCGAAGCATCATGCAACACCACCAGGGCAAGCACCGCCGAAATCCCGAACTCAGGCGAAGCCAGGCCGAAATTCAGGGCACAGGTCGCAGCCGCCGCGACCACCAGGGCCGAATGCGCGCTGGGCATTCCCCCGTCGCCGAACAGCCTGTCCCAATCCAGTCTGTTGTTCTGGACCGCATAGATAATGGTCTTCAGGACCTGAGCCACAGCCCAGGCGATAAAGGCGCTTATAAGTATGTCGTTATACAAGAGATCCGTCAGTTTCATCATGCTTGTCGGGATTATACTTTTTTCTCACTGTAACCGCATAAGCCGAGCTCACCATAAGACCGGTCAATATCCAGGACACAGGATAGGCGGTGAGCAGGAACGCAAAGCCCGGATGATGCGGGCAGACCAGATATATCCATGCCAGACGCAGCAGGCAGGTGCCGAAAATGGTGAGCAGCGCCGGCAGAAGCGAGTTCCCCAGCCCCCTCATGGCCGCCGAAGGAATCTCATAGGAATTGCATAGGAAAAGAAGCAGCAGAGCAGTCTCAATCCTGATCTTGCCATAGGAAATCACCTCCGGGTCGGTGGAGAAAAGCCTCAGGCAAGGCTCCCTGAAC
>CAVIVH010000208.1:863-2372 GCA_963646185.1 bacterium
AGACAGACCGCAGTGCTCAGGGCCAGACAGTCCCAGAACGCCTTCCGGCACCTGTCATAACGCCCGGCCGCATAATTCTGGCTTACAAAAGTCATGGCCGTGGTGCAGAAGGCCGGAACGACCAGATAGGCTATGCCCTCATATGTCAGCGCGGCGGCATTTCCGGCTATGGCCGAAGAACCATAGGCATTTACCGCCGACTGCACGAACACATTGGATATCGCGAACAGCATGCTCTGGAACCCGGCCGGTATGCCTATGAACAGGATGGCCTTGGTCTCGGCCCTGTCGAGCCGGATCTTCCGCAGGTCAAGCCTGAACGCACCCTCCTCGCGGCTCAGAATCCAGGTTATCACGCCCGCGCTGAACACGTTGGAAACTCCCGTGGCGATGGCCACCCCCTCGACCCCCATATGGAACACTATCACGAGGACAAGGTTCAGGACCGTATTGATTATGCCCGCGGAAATCAGGATGAACAGAGGCCTCTGCGTGTCTCCGCGGCTCCTGAGTATGGCCGCCCCGAAATTGAATATCATTATGAACGGGACTCCGAGCATATATACCCGCAGATAGAGCAGAGCCTGGCTCATCACATTGTCCGGAGTCGCCATGGCCGTAAGCAGAGGCCTGGACACCAGCAGCCCCAGAAACATCAGGAATATGCCGCTATAAATCGCAAGCGCGGCCGAAGTTCCCACACCGATCTTCACGCGGCCGTCGTCCCGCTGGCCGATATGGCCCGCTATGACCACATTCGCGCCCACTGTTATGCCTATGAACAGATTGAGTATCAGCGATATTACGGTGGTGTTGGCGCCGACTGCGGCAAGAGCCTCGCTTCCCACGAAGCGGCCCACCACAATCACGTCCACCGCATTGAAAAGCTGCTGAAGGATGCTGCTTGCCGCGACCGGCAGAGCGAAAAGCAGCATACGGCCGAACATGGGGCCGTTGAGCATATCCAGTTCCTTTCTGACAGACATCGCCTTATATCCGTTTGTCAAACTTCATTACAAGCGGCAAAAGTAGTCATTTTTTCGGAACACGTTCACTTAAGTTTGAGCAAAACGAGGTCGTCGCCCAGCCTGATCATGGTGCTGCCCTTCGGTATCAGATTCTCGTTGCCCCTCCTTATCATGACCACGAACCTGTCGCCCGGAAGCTCGCGCAGCAATTTGCCGTCCAGCCTGCTCTTAATGCCCACATGCATCTCCTCCAGGAAGGTGGCCGAGTCCTCAAACTCCTTGGTGAGGATGATAATCTCGTCGCCCGGGAGAATCACGGTGTCGCCGGAAGGGCGGATATTCTCGTCGCCGCGGATCACCAGCGCTATCAGGAAATCCTTGGGCAGCTTCAGATCCTGGATGGTCCTGCCGGCCCAGCCGCTCTCCGGGGTCACCGGAATCTTGCCGAAGTTGATGTCAGAGCCCTCGGAATAGTCGTTGAAAGTCTTGAGCACATCGTTCTCCTCGTCAATCATGTTCAGCTTGCGCGACACCCAGGGAA
>CAVIVH010000209.1:0-2370 GCA_963646185.1 bacterium
CGTCATAGAGCTTGCGGAAAAAGTCCGATGCGGTCTTGTCATGGACCTTAGACGTGGTCCGGCCATAGATGTCGAAATTTATACCCAGGCCCGAGAAGGAGTCCTTGATTATCTTGTGGTATCTGTCCACTATGTCCTGCGGAGAGCATCCCTGCTGGCGGGCCTTGATGGTAATGGGAACGCCGTGCTCGTCGCTTCCGCAGACATAAAGCACGTCCTCTCCCCTCATCCTGAGGTATCTGACATAGATGTCCGCCGGCACATAGACTCCGGCAAGGTGGCCTATGTGCACGGGGCCGTTGGCATACGGCAGCGCGCAGGTCACAAGGGTTCTCTTGTAATTATTGTCCATGGTTGATCTTATTATTCTATCTTACCCGCCCCAGAGCCTCGTCCAGAGCCTTTCTCTTTTCGTCCAGCGCCTGCATGTCCGCAAGAATCCCATCCGCGGCGGCAGGATCCGCCTTCAGCTTCTCAAACAGTTCATTCCTGCGGAACTTAATCAGCGCAAGCTGATAGACCAGCAGGGAGCGGGGTACAAATTTAACCAGTTGAGTCGACACTGCGGTCATGGAAACGACGAATTTTTGCACCGTGAGCTGATATTTTTCGCCGGTGAGCCCGGCGGTCAGCGCGGCCACGTCCCGTTCCGGCCCGTCCATCATCGCCTTGACTATCGAATTCTGGTCCATCTCCGGATGGTTGTCATAGAAGTCGAAATATATGTCATAGGCCCTGCGGTAGAGCGAATTGCGAAAAGCGACGCCGTCCGACTCCAGATTGCAGCTTATGAATGCAGCCACCGTGGTCTCCTCCCCCTCCTGATAATAGACCGAATCGGTCTCGAAATGCATGGGCCAGAGGCCATAGCGGAGAATGAACGACAGCAGCTCCCGCTCCTCTGGTTCGAGGAGGACATATTCTATGCCCGGGCGGCCCGGCTGCACCCCTACTCCGACAGGTTCCGGTGCGGCGGCCTCTACGGGCTCTTCCTCCGGGCGGTAATCCCCCCCGCCACGCGCGGAGCCGCCGGAGGGCTCCGCCTTCCGCCAGGCATCCTTCCGTTCGTCGGCCAGCATCCTGTCCCTGGTCTGGCGCACGCGCCCGAATATCGTCTGCGCGTCCATGTCGAAGCGGGAGGCCAGAGTCTGGCAATAGACCGAGCGGGTGACGGCGTCCGGGATAAGGGCTATGGTGTCGGCCACGTCGTTGATGAGCCCGGCCCGCTTCAGAGGGTCGTTCCCCGACTCGCCCAGAAGCATGTCCGTCTTGAACTCTATGAAATCCCGCTCGTTGTCGCGGAGAAAATCCTCCACCTCCGCCAGCGTGTGCTTCCTCGAGAACGAATCGGGGTCGTCCCCGTCGGGCAGCAGCACCACCTTGACCGAGAGCCCCTCCTTCAGCACGAGTCCCACGCCCCTGAGGGCCGCCTTGATTCCGGCGCCGTCGCCGTCATACATTATGGTGACGCTGTCGGTATATTTCTTTATCAGCCGCACCTGCTGCACGGTGAGCGAAGTGCCGCTGGAGGCCACCACATTGGTTATGCCCAGCTGATGCATGGACAGCACGTCCAGATAGCCCTCGACCAGATAGCACCTGTCCTTCTGATGGATGGCGCTCTTGGCGAAATTGATTCCGTAGAGGGTGTGGCTCTTGTCATAGACCTCGGACTGCGGAGAGTTGAGATATTTCGCGACGGTCTTGTCGCTCAGCAGAGTCCTGGCCCCGAAGCCTATGACGGCGCCGGCGTTGTTCTGGATCGGGAACACCACCCGGTCATGGAACTTATCCAGGACGCGGCCGTCGTCATACCTGACGCACAGGCCCAGTTCCAGCAGATACTCCTCCTTGAAGCCCTTGGCCAGCGCGGCGTCCCTGAGGGCGTGCCTGCTCTTCTGAGCCCAGCCCAGGCCATATTTGCTTATGGTGGCGTCTTCCAGCCCGCGGCTCCTGAAATAGGCAAGGCCTATGGTCCTGCCCTCGTCGGTGGACAGGCCGGAGACAAAGAACTTCTCCGCGAAGTCCAGGACCAGCATAAGCCCCTCCCTGCGGTTTCTGGCGGCTATGTCTTCGGGAGTTTCCTCCTTCTCGACCACCTCTATCCCGTATTTGCGGGCCAGATACTTGAGAGCTTCCGGATAGGTCATGCCCTCGTGCTCCATCACGAAGCCCACGGCAGTCCCGGACTTGCCGCAGCCAAAGCACTTATAGATTCCCTTGGTCGGAGACACGTGGAACGAGGGGGTCTTCTCGTTGTGGAACGGGCAGCACGCGACATAGTCGGAGCCCTGCCTCTTGAGAGAGACGAAGTCCCCGACCACATCCGCCACCTGCGCGGCGTCAAGAATTCTCGCGACAGTGTCCGAC
>CAVIVH010000210.1:0-2332 GCA_963646185.1 bacterium
GACCACCTATTTCGCCCACATCTTCGACGGAGATGGCTACAGCGCCGGCTACTACAGCTACCTCTGGACCAGGGTGATAGCCGAGGACGCCTTCGCACAGTTCGAGAAGAACGGCATCTATAATCCGGACATGGCCTATAAGTTCCGCCACATTCTCATGGAGAAGGGCGGCTGGGACACCGATATGGCTCTCTATGAGCAGTTCAGCGGCGCACAGCCCGACCCCGACGCCCTGCTCAAGGCCCGCGGTCTGAAATAAAAATCAGAAAAGGATGACTGAATTTCAGTCATCCTTTTTTTGTATCAAACAGTTTTCGGCATCGGTCATCTTCTCCGGGACCTGTGGCCTCATGAACGGAGGACCGCCGCGAAGCGTGCAAAAATGCGGTCCTCAGACCGCCCGGCGGTGCGGGCATTTTGCCGCTGGCGAAGCCAGTTAGGCAAAATGCGGGAGCCCAAGAGATACCCCTAATAGGGGTCGGCGACAGCCGACTGGGGTTAAGATGGCCGCCAACGGCCGTTAGGCCGTTACGGGGGCGGAGCCCCCGTCAACAAGGATGCCTCTGAGCCTACTGGAAAAGGAGGAAAGCTGTGAAGCCGAATCCGGCCAGCAGAGCAAGAGCAAAAGTGGCCATCACGAGGAGGGGCAGCATCTTGTCAAGATAGCGTCCCTCCTCTTTCCATACCCCGCGCAGATGCACGACATAGAGCGGAAGGGTTATGACGAAGAGGTAGTGCCACGGGTCGCAGAAACGGGCGAGACAGAATGCGATCATGCAGACCCATCCGAGCGCGATGAGGGCGGTCTGATAGACCCTGGCCCAGTGGAGGCCCAGCTTTATGGCCACTGTGACTCTGGTGGCCGCGTCAGTCTTCATGTCGCGTATATTGTTGACATTCAGCACGGCTACGCTGAAAAAGCCTATCGCGCACGCCGGCAGGAGCAGCCAGAATGTGGGGATGGTGTGTGCCATCACGAAATAGGAACCCAGCACCGAGGTGAGGCCGAAGAATATGAACACGAAGATGTCCCCGAGGCCTCTGTAGCCATATGGATTGCGTCCCAGGGTGTATTTCATCGCGCCGGCCATTGCGGCGGCGCCCAGCATCATCAGGCAGATGGACTCCAGGCAGAAGAGAGTCCCGTAGGACTCGCGGATCATCCACAGTCCGAAGGCTATGCATGCGACGACAGCCCCTCCGATCATCCTCTTCATGTCCTTTATGCTCAGGTCGCCGGTGTCCAGGCCTCCCATGAATCCGACCCTGTCCTCGCTGTCCGTGCCGCTCAGCACGTCGCCCAGCTCATTGGAAAGGTTGGAAAGAATCTGCAGCGACACCGTGGTGAGCATCACCAGGACGCACACAAGGGGGGACACTTTATAGTCCGATGCCGCCAGAAGCATGCCCAGACACACTCCGGCCAGCGAAAGGGGAAGTGTGCGCAGACGCAGGGAGCGCACGGCTGACTTGAATTTACTCATTTTGAAGGTTTTTCTGTTTCTGAAGCCTTTTCGGGAAAAGCACCTTGATATTCAGTGAAATCATGTGAAGAACCGCGCGCATGAAACCCATGAGGCGGGTGTCGAAGAGAAACTGCTCTCTCGGAGGGCGGCCCTTGGGCGAGAACAGAAAACTGTATCTCTCCTTCAGGGAATATCTGGAGTCCCTCCATTTCGGGATTCCGCGGTTCCGGTCGCATACGCACAGTATTCCGGGGCACACCACGCTGCTGATTCCGCGCGCCGCGGCCCTGATGCCATAGTCATAGTCCCCGAAGCTGTGGTGATAGCGCGGCTCAAGGTTGCCGACGGTCTTGAACACATGGCGCGGCACCAGCACCAGATTGCCGTTGAAGCAGAAGCACGGCACCGGAATGGTGTCGTCCGGGCGTATGATTCTCAGCGACTTGGTTCTTCCGCCATAGCTCAGAAGCCCGGTGGAGTCTTCCGCGGTTCCGGCGATTATGGCTTTGTCCGCCAGAAAGCCCGAATTCTCGAGTATCGCGGCCAGCGCGCCCTCCTTGAGGGTCACGTCGTCGTTCAGCCACAGATAATAGTCATAGTCGCGGTTCTGCGCGGCCCTGTCCCATGCCAGCCTCATGCCCTGGTTCCAGAACAGGTTGCCGCCGCCGGGGATCAGGAACACATGCGGAAATTTTTCGGACACGGCCTCGGCGGTCCCGTCGGAGCTCCCGTCGTCCACCAGGAATATGTCGAAGATGAAGCTCTCCAGCCCCTTCATCCCGTCGATCTGGCGGAAACACTCCAGCAGGCAGGCGAGAGTCTTCTCCCTCCTGTCGTGGGTCGTCATGAGTATCGCGACCGTTTTC
>CAVIVH010000211.1:0-538 GCA_963646185.1 bacterium
GCTTATAGACTCGCTGGACATATCTTTTCCGACGGGTCTTAGCATTATAACCGGTCAGACTGGCGCGGGCAAGTCCATCCTGCTCGGAGCCCTGTCCCTGGCCCTCGGCTCCAAGGCGGACGCGTCCATGGTGGGCTCGTCCGGTGAGGGATGCGCGGTGGAGGCGGTCTTCGAAACCGGAGACCAGTCGGTCCGCGAAATCATAGACGGCGAGAGTCTGGATTGGAACGGCGGGAATCTCATAGTCCGCCGCGTGGTCAACCGGTCCGGCCGTTCGCGCGCCTTCGTCAATGACGAGCCGGTGCAGCTGGCCGTGCTCGGACGCATAGCCGGAAGACTTGTGGACATCCATTCCCAGCATCAGAACCTTCTGCTGGCCGACAGAAAGTATCAGCTTTCCCTGCTGGACCATTACAGTGGCAACGGGGAGCTGCTGACTGCCTATAAGGAAGTGTATTCCAGGCTTTTAGCCGAGGAAAAGGAATATGACGGGGTCTGCGTCAGGCTCGCCGAGCTGGACAGGCAGAAAGACTACAAC
>CAVIVH010000211.1:548-2331 GCA_963646185.1 bacterium
GAAGGAAGGCGAGTTGGAGGAGCTGGAACAGGAGCAGAAGGCCCTGGCCAATGCAGAGGAGATCCGGGACAGCCTCTACGGCGCCGAGAATCTGCTCGCCCCCGCCGACGGGGAAGAGGACCTGAGGTCGCTGGGTTCGGCGATGAAGGAGGCAGTGCGCCTGCTCGAAAAGACCGGCAGAGTGGTGGCCGAGGCCGGAGAGCTCGGAGCCCGGCTGGAGTCGGCAAGGCTGGAGATCGACGACATACTCGAGACTCTCCGCCAGCTGGAATCCCGCACCGTCGTCTCGCCCGAGAGGCTCGATGAGGTGGAGTCCCGCATGTCCCTGCTCTATGGGCTTATGCGCAAGTTCTCATGCTCCGACATTTCCGGGCTGATTGCCGAAAGGGACCGTCTCGACGGCCTGGTGACCGGTTCCGGAGAGCTGGAAGAGAAGCGCGCCGAGCTTGAAAAGAAAATGACATCGGACCGTGCGGAGCTCAAGTCTCTGGCCGGGAAGCTGCACGGGGCGAGGGCCTCGCACGCAGTGCCGTTCGCAGCCCGGGTGCAGGAGATGATACGCTCCCTGGAGATGGACCAGGCCGTGTTCTCGGTCTCGCTGGAGGAGGGGAACCTCACTCCGGACGGCGGAGACAGCGTCACGTTCCTGTTCTCGTCCACAGGCAAGAACCCCGTGGATGTGGCCAGATGCGCGTCCGGCGGAGAAATCTCCCGCATAATGCTCTGCCTCAAGGCGCTTATGGCCGAATTCGCGGCCATGCCCACCCTCGTCTTTGACGAGATCGACACCGGAGTCTCCGGCAGCGTGGCTGACAAGATGGGCTCCATGATCTGCCGCATGGGCGCTTCCATGCAGGTTTTCGCGATAACCCATCTCCCCCAGGTGGCCGCCAAGGGTGACGCCCACTATCTGGTGAGCAAGGAAATATCCGACGGGACAGCCTCCACGGAGATACACGAAATCACCGGCGAGGACAGGGTGCGGGAAATCGCCCGCATGCTGAGCGGTTCCGCAATAACCCCCGAGGCCGTGGCCAACGCCCGCGCACTCATGAGAGGGACTGAATACCTATTTTAAAAGTCTTATGCTGTAGTCGGAGTTATAGACGATGCGTCTCACTCCGGTGTTGAGATATCCGCCGTTCTCTGTCTTGACGAAGCGGAAATTGCTCTGCAGTCCGGATTTCTCTCCGGTCTCCGGCAGCCTCTCCATCCATCTGGAACCACCCTCCAGGCATGCCTGCAGGAAGTAGCTTGCGATGTCATGGCCCTGGAAGGCGAATCTGCTCGGCTCGGTGCCGAACAGGGCCCTGTACTGCATCAGGAACTCCATGACATCGGCCGAGTCATAGTCTATGTAGTAGGACAGCGAGGTGTGCATGTTCAGCGCATAGAAGGTCTCCATGTCTATGGTGTCATAGGACCGTATCCTCGAAATGCTGTAGAGCACGGTGTCGAACTTCTTGAAAGCCAGCTGGCTGAGGTTTCTGACGGCATCGTTCACGAAAGCCTCGTTCTCCGACGCGATGACCACCCTGTTGCAACCGGTTGCGGTCGCCAGGCGCTCCAGCGCCACGACGGCGTTCCTTCCGTTGAGAATGGAATAGGAATAGGGAGTGAAGGAGATGCCCTTGTCCTGGAATATGCCCGTTATCTCGGCGGCCACTCCGGAGGCGGAGCCGCTTTCCGAGATTATTATGACCTTGTCGCCGGTCTGCCTGTCTTCGGCAATCCAGTCGGCCATGTCCTCATACTGGACCGAGTAGGGCGTGGGGACCTGAAT
>CAVIVH010000212.1:0-2298 GCA_963646185.1 bacterium
CGCATGATGCCGCCCGGTAATATGGCCGGTCGCCGGCGCGCCTGTCAGTTTTTTAAACGAATTGTCGGATGAAGAACGGTAAAGTATTGATCGGACATCTGTCCTGCTTTGTGGCCTATGCCATATTCGGTGTCAACATAATCACGACCAAAGACCTGACCTCCGGTCATCTGCTGTCGCCAATCGTCATCTTCTGTCTGCGCTCTTTCTTCGCCGGCATGATTTTCTGGGTCCTCTCGCTGCTGCGTCCCGCCGAAAAGGTGGCGCGCCGCGACCTTCCCAAGATTCTGCTGGCCTCGCTGCTGGGATTCTTCATCACCCAGATGACCTTCCTCATAGCCAGCCCCATAATCACGCCCATGGGATGGTCGGTCGTGAGCTCCGTGACTCCGGTATTCACCATGATAATAGCGGCCATAGCCCTGAGAGAGCCCATCACCGGCAAGAAGGTGTCCGGCGTGCTGCTCAGCTTCTTCGGCATAGTCTTTCTGATTCTGACCAGCAAGACCTCGTCGTCCGGGCCCGAAACATCTTCGGTGCTGGGCTACGTGCTGGCCGTGATGAACGGTCTCGCCTTCGCGCTCTATCTGGGCATATTCCGTCCCGTGCTGGAGCGCTATTCGGTGGTCGCCTTCATGAAATGGATATTCCTTTTCGCCTTCCTGATGGCGGTGCCGTTCTCGGCGCGCGAAATCGTCTCCTTTGACTTCTCGCAGGTCAGCGGCAGCTTCATCTTCGAGCTCAGCTATCTGATAATCTGCGCCACCTTCATCGCCTACTTCCTCATCCCCGTGGGACAGAAGTACATAAGGCCGACCCTGGTCAGCATGTATTCCTATCTGCAGCCGCTCATAGCCATCACCATAAGCATAATAATCGGAATGGACACTCTCACATGGCCCAAGATTCTGGCCACCTTCGCGGTGCTGGGCGGCGTCCTTCTGGTCAACTTCTCCAAGTCGGCCTCCCGGGCCGATGACAATCAGTCCAGATAGACCAGGGCCGCGATTTCTTCAAGATATCTGCTGTCGGTGCCGTCGAAGGTGCCGAGGTCCCGGCTGTCTATGTCCAGGACAGCCATGATCCGGCCGCCCTGGCGGCAGGGGACCACTATTTCGCTGCGGCTCTCGCTGGAGCAGGCTATGTGGCCGGGAAATTTCTCCACATCGGGAACGACCACTGTGCGGTCTTCGGCCCATGCCGTGCCGCAGACTCCGCGTCCGCGGGATATCCTCATGCAGGCCACCGGGCCCTGGAAAGGCCCGAGCACCAGCTCGCCGTCTAGGACACGGTAGAATCCCGTCCACCAGAATCCGAATTCCGAATGCAGCATCGCCGCCGTATTGGCCATCCTGCAGACCAGGTCCCGCTCGCCTTCGAGCAGGGCCCGGATCTGCGGAATCAGAGCCTGATATTTCTGTTCTTTGTTCATGTCATTTTGTCTAAATGCCGGATTTCGGCCGCCCGCAGGTTCTTCCGGGGCAAATCTAAATATTTTCTGCCATATTCGGCGATGTCGGTTTCGGTCGGGCCGGCGTCCGCTATCCCTACCGCGCCGGTGATTGACATGGAGTCTCCGTAACCATTACGGCCTAGCAGTGGAAGAACTTTTCGACCAGGGCGAGAGTCTTGGCCTCGTCGCCGGCAAGTTCGGCGCGCAGGCTGGCGTCCCTGAAGGCTGAGAGGGCGGCGACGGTGGCGTCTATGGCGCCTTTCGAGAACACGTCATACTGCTCGAACACCCCGCGCTGCGCCTCCAGGCATCTGGCGGAAGCCTCGCAGCTGTCCGGCAGACATTTCAGAGTCTTGAGCCGGGCGGCATTCTCCTCCTTGTGGATATTGACATTCACATAGGTCCGCTCCGCGACCTCCAGCGCATCCGGCATTTCGAACCCGTGGCGGCAGGCAACGGCCAGCGCGGCCATAAGCTGATAGATGTCGGCCGATGCGTCGGGCGAGCGCATCTCCACAGTCTGTTTCTGCGTGGTGTCATAGCCGCCGGGACGCTCCAGAGGGTTGCTCTTCGTGCACATGTCGCCGCCGGCGGACCAGCCCAGCGGAACGCGCACCAGCACCGAACGGTTGCGGTCGCCCCAGCACACGTTGGTGGGCGCCTCCTGATGGGGCACCAGGCGCAGATATGAGGTGGGGTTGCGGTTGCCGAAGGCGGTGATGGCCGGAGCGAGGTCCATCATGCCGGCGATTGCCCTGCGGGCGTCTTCGGAAAGCACGCCGCCCGAGAGCATGCGGTTCTTGCCGTCCTTCATCATGCGCATATGGATATGCAGTCCCGAACCG
>CAVIVH010000213.1:0-2266 GCA_963646185.1 bacterium
ATAGACAAGTTGTTCTCCATCAAGGGTAAGCAGACTGTCGATTCGATGCACAAGAAGCTCGGGCACATCATGTGGGAGTATGTGGGAATGGCCAGGACAGAGGAAGGCCTCAAGACGGCCATCCAGAAGATTCAGGACCTCAAGAAGGAGTTCTGGAAAGATGTCTATGTTCCCGGCGACCAGTATCAGTTCAACCAGGAGCTTGAGAAAGCTCTGAGACTTGCCGACTTCTTCGAGATCGGCGAACTCATGGCAAGGGACGCTCTGAACCGCAGAGAGTCTTGCGGCGGTCACTTCCGCGTCGAGAGCCAGACTCCGGAAGGAGAGGCCAAGAGAGACGACGAGAACTATATGTATGTTGCCGCCTGGGAGTACAAGGGAGAAGGCCAGGAGCCTGAGCTTCACAAGGAGCCTCTCAAGTATGAGTTCATCAAGGTCGCCACCAGAAACTATAAAGACTAATTGGATATGGATTTCAATCTCAAGATATGGCGTCAGAAAAACGCCCAGGATAAGGGTCACTTCGAAACTTATCACATTTCAGGCATCGAGGCTGATGCCTCTTTCCTTGAAATGCTTGACATCCTGAACGAGCAGTTGATCAGAGAGGGTAACGACCCTGTGGCTGTCGACAAGGGATGCAAGTCCAGCGGCCCGGTTTCTTTCGACCACGACTGCCGCGAAGGCATCTGCGGAGCCTGCTCGCTCTATATCGACGGCAGAGCTCACGGTCCGGACGACCATGTGACCACATGCCAGCTCTTCATGCGTCATTTCAAGGACGGCGCCACCATCACCGTGGAGCCTTGGAGAAGCTCCGGTTTCCCTGTGATCAAGGATCTTGTAGTGGACCGTTCCGCATTTGACAAGATTCTCCAGGCTGGCGGATTCATTTCCGTTCGTACCGGTTCCGCCCAGGATGCCAACAACATCCTCATTCCTCACGACACCGCAGAGAAGAGCATGGACGCTGCAGCCTGCATCGGTTGCGGAGCATGCGTTGCAACCTGCAAAAACGGCTCTGCAATGCTCTTTGTCGCCGCGAGGGTGAGTTCCCTCGCTCTGCTTCCTCAGGGCCGTCCTGAGGCCAAGAGAAGGGCCGCTGCGATGGTTGCTAAGATGGATGAGCTCGGATTCGGTAACTGCACCAACACCCGTGCCTGCGAAATGGAGTGCCCTAAGGGAATTTCGGTCGAGCATATCGCCCGTCTCAACAGGGAATTCCTTAAGTCCAAATTCTCCGAATAGTTTAAATTTTCATAAAAAGAGACGGCTGACAGTTATTGTCAGCCGTCTCTTTTTTATTCTTCGCATCAGACTGTCTGCTCTGGAGACCTTCGCTTCGCTCATCATTCCGCCATCGCTTCGCGACGTTTCTCCATTCATGAGGCCACGGGCGGCCACAGGTCTCCAAAACAGACGGCCTTATGCTTAAATTTATATCAGATAAGATAAAACAGATATTCTACCATAGGAAATTATTAAAAGGATAGCGGCCAGCGTGGATTTCGGCCACCATCTTATAGATGTCGTCCCGCAGCTTGGGCAATCCGGTCTTCTCCTTTGCCGAGATGAAGATGCACGGGGTCTTTTCCTGCGCAATCCAGCTGTTCTTCAGCTCCTCCAGGCTCACATTCTCCGCACCCTTTGGCTCCAGCGAGAACTCATCATATTCCTCATACTTATAGGCGTCAATCTTGTTGAACACCACATAGACCGGCTTGTTGGCGGCGCCGATTTCGCTGAGCGTCTTTTCCACGACTCTCATCTGGTCTTCAAAGTCGGGGTGGGAGATATCCACTACATGGATCAGAATGTCGGCCTCTCTGACCTCGTCAAGCGTGCTTTTAAAAGCCTCTATCAGCTGGGTGGGCAGTTTCCTTATGAATCCCACTGTGTCGCTCAGAAGGAAGGGAACATTGCCTATCACGACCTTTCTCACAGTCGTGTCCAGGGTGGCGAACAGCTTGTTCTCCGCAAACACATCCGACTTTGCCAGCAGATTCATCAGAGTGCTCTTGCCCACATTTGTATATCCCACCAGCGCAAGCCTCACCAGCGAGCCTCTGTTGCCCCTCTGGGTGGACATCTGACGGTCCACCTTCTTCAGCTGTTCCTTCAGCCTGTTGATACGCTCCTTCACGATTCGGCGGTCAATCTCTATCTGGGTTTCACCCATTCCGCCTCGTGTTCCGCGGCCTCCGCGCTGCCTCTCCAGATGAGTCCACATGCCCGCGAGGCGGGGGAGCATATAGTTATATCTGGC
>CAVIVH010000214.1:0-2262 GCA_963646185.1 bacterium
ACCCACGAACGCCCTCTGCAAGACTCCGCAGCCGCAGTCGCCCTCCTCGCCGCCCTCCCCACCCATGGACGGCCAAAGTCAGGCGGACGGACATGCCATTCTAGGGGCTTGAGGGCTATGGTCGGTCCGCGGTAACGACTTTTTAAACCCATTACGGCGGACTGGCTCCCCGCCACAGGGCCCTCTGTGGCCATATGCCTCCGCCTTATTTTGTGCGCGATGATAAGCAAAACAACTCTCCAAGTCTAAAAATCAATGGGTGGAGCTGTTTCAGGGCGTTGGGAGGCCGGATGGCGCGGAAGCAACGCCTGAAAAAGCCATTGCTTCCATGCGGAGGCCCGGTTCATGCATTCAGCGGCACAACGGTGTGGACGAGCTTTGCAAAGGGCCTTTGTAAGAGCAGTCCGACAACTGCTCTCCGCTCCCCGCCGGAACGAATGACCTATGGGGAACGGAGAGAAGCACGCGGTTCCGTATTTCTGATGGACATCTCCGGCAATGGGTCCGGACATGGACGAGTCTGCAAGAATGGATAAACCGGCAACGGGCGGCGGCGCCGGCTTCCCGGCACACTTCCCCGCTACTTCCAGTTCTTATAGGGATTTTTCGTCAGGGAAGAGTTGTAATAGCGACGGTCGCCGGTGACCTCCGCGGCAAGCCACGAGGGACGCTCAAAAGCCTCGTCCTCCGCACCCAGCTCCACCTCAGCCACCATAAGCCCCTCATTGTCACCATAGAACTCATCCACCTCAAAGGTGTGGCCGCCGACCGGCACCAGATAGCGGGTCTTGTCGATCACTCCCGGCTCGCACAGGCCGAGCAGCTCGCGCGCCTCGGCGACCGGAATCTCCTTCTCCCACTCGAAGCGGCTCATTCCGCTGTCACTTCCAAGGCCCTTGACGGTAATATATCCCCTGTCGCCCCGGACTCTGACCCGCACCATCCTCTCCGGCACGGAGCTGAGATAGCCCTGGGTGATGCGCACGGCCGCGGCGGCTCCGGACTTGAAGCTGCCGCGGACCAGAAACTTTCTCTCAATTTCCCGTCCCATACTCAAGCAATTGAAGCAAAGACCATTACGATGGACACAGAAAGAGCCACGATAATACCCAGCCAGACTATGAACATGACCATTCCGGGATGCCATTTCGGAGACTTGAGGCCGAAGAGAAGCATCACTCCCCCATAAATCATCATGAACATGGGGATGGCTACCGTCAGTATCGCCGCGACAATCACCAGCGGCGCCGACATGAACGACAGCAGTTCGGGGGTCGTCACGGCCATATCTTCGATGAACTTATAGTAGAAGAAGCCGTTGCCCAGGACCTTGCCGCCCCAGATGAACGAACACATGAACGCCACTCCGGCAATGCCCGCCAGCAGGAAAACGACTCCGAAAACGACTGAGAACACACGGCTTATGTTCTTCCATGTGCGGGACTCCTGCGGCTTTTCGCGCGGCGTGCTGCGGATTCTCGCGCTTATGGCATCGACCGTGCCGCCCATACCCCTGAGCTCGTCGCGCTGGCGGACGCTCCTGACGGCCGGCATGCAGACCCACAGGATGACATAGACCAGAGGGAAAAGAATATGGCACAGCGTCCCTAAATAATTAGACTTGAAGTCGAGCATTCCGGCCAGAGTCAGGACCACAAAGGAAATCCGGAATATGGTCACATCGACATCGAAATAGGTCGCGAGGCCGCTGCAGATGCCGGCCACTTTGCCGTTGGCGGGGTCGCGATAGAGCCTGCGGCGGCTTTTCGCTTCGCATGCGGCGGTCCCTGCCTCCGGAGAGGCCTGTCCGTCACCGGCCGCATCGGCAGATTCAGCCTCTATGGCTTCGGGACGCCCCAGAACGCCGATCACCTCATTGACCGTCGGCAGAGTCACCACCCCGCCGGAACCGGCCTTCTCCAGAAAGAGCTCGGCCATACGCTCCTCAATTCCTTCCATGACCTCGGCCCCGCTTTCCTTGCCGGAATAGAAACCCCCGAGCTGGTCAAGATATTCTCTGACAGCACCGCATGCATCGCCCCCAAGAGGGAACACATAACCTCCTATGCTGAAATATTCCACCTGTTTCATTGTTTTATCGTCTTTATGGTTTCCACTATCTCCTGCCATGCCTGATCCATCTCGCAAAGCTGCTGGCGGCCTTTTTCCGTGATGCAGTAATATTTTCTGGGCGGGCCCTGCGTGGACTCCTCCCAGCGGTAGGAAAGCAGTCCCTGGTTCTTCTGACGGATCAGAAGCGGA
>CAVIVH010000215.1:0-2252 GCA_963646185.1 bacterium
CGCATACGGCTCGCCCATAGACGCGAAGACCTATGAGGCTACGCTTTCCTTCTTCGAGAAGCTGCTGATTCTCATACATCCCGTCATGCCCTTCATAACCGAGGAGCTCTGGCAGGCCATGGAGAAACGCCCCGAGGGAGCCACCATCATGTATGCCCGCACACCTGCGGCCGGAAAGGTGGACGAGAGCGTCATCACCGGCTTCGAGATGACCCAGGAGGCCGTCAACGGAGTGAGGGGAATCCGCCAGCAGAAGAACATCTCCCCCAAGGAGGCTCTGAAGCTGAAGGTGAAGGGGAACTTCCCCGCAGAATGGTTCCCGGTGGTCAGGAAACTTGCGAACGTGTCCGAAATCGAGACCGTCTCCGATTTCACGGGCGAACCCGGTGTCGGATTCATGGTGAGAACCGTGGAGATGTCCGTTCCGCTGTCCGGACTTGTGGACACGGAAGGGGAGATTGCCAAGCTGGAGGCCGCCCTCGCATATCAGCGCGAGTTCCTCGCTTCGGTGAGGAAGAAGCTCGCCAACGAGAACTTCGTGGCCCACGCTCCCGAGAAGGTCGTGGCCAACGAGCGCAAGAAAGAGGCTGATTCGCTTTCAAAGATTGAAAGTTACGAGACTCAGCTGAAGGCTTTGAAGAAGTAGCGGGAGGCTGGTCTATGATTGAGTATTCGGTGGAGTTTCCGGTCAGGTACTACGAAACGGATCAGATGGGAGTGGTCCACCATTCCAATTACATCCGCTATTTCGAGTGCGCGAGAAATGCCATGATGCAGGCCTGGAACTACCCGATCGAGCAGTGTGAAAGGGACGGATTCACCATTCCGGTGGTGTCCGTCTCCTGCCGCTACCGCCGCTCGGCCCATATGGGCGACACCGTGAAGGCCGTCGCCTGCATAGAGGACGAGCCTCTGGCCAAGCTCACGGTGAAACAGGCCGTCTATAACCAGGACGGTTCCCTGTGCGCCGAAGGCGAGGTCATCCTGGGCTTTCTGGACAAGAACACCGGAATGCCGGTGAGATGCCCCGCGAAGGTCCTGGCAATAATCAGAAGCGAAATGGCCCGGTCTGCAAGAGACCGCAGGCATCTTAAATAACTTAAATTCACAAGGTTATGGTCGTTTATCCGCTTGGAGTCATAGGTCCGTGGGAGATTGTCATCATCTTCCTCGTGGTGCTTTTGCTGTTCGGGGGGAAGAAGGTTCCCGAATTGATGAAAGGCCTTGGCAAGGGGGTCAAAAGCTTCAGAGAGGGCGTGAACGAGGTCGAAGACGAGCTGAAGGACAAAAAGAAGCCTGAGACCGGAGACACGGACAGGAAAGACTGATGGCCGGCGAGGCTCAGATGTCCTTCTGGGACCATCTCGAGGCTTTGCGGGGGACCGTTCTGCGTTCCCTGCTTGCCGTTGCTGCAGTCTCGGCAGCCGTTTTCTGCTTCAAGTCCGCCGTGTTCGACGGGGTGGTCCTCGCTCCGGCGCGCGGCGACTTCCCGGTGTACCGGATGATGGGCGGCGGGTTTTCCATGAACCTGGTGAACCTGGACATCTCGGCCCAGTTCTTCATCCATCTGAAGGTGTCGGTGATGGCGGGTTTCATCCTGGCCTGTCCCTATGTCCTGTTCGAAATCTGGAAGTTCATAGCTCCGGCCCTGTATGAGAAGGAGAAGAAGGCGATCCGCACGGCGTTCCTTTTCGCCGGGGGGCTTTTCTATGCCGGACTGGTCACCGGATATTTTCTGGTGCTGCCCTTCGCCCTGAATTTCTTCCAGAGCTACACCGTCAGCGATTCGATAACCAACACCATATCCCTGCAGTCCTATATCTCCATGTTCTCGTCGCTGGTGCTGGCCTTCGGGCTCGTGTTCGAGTTCCCGGCTGTGGTGGCGGCCCTGTCCAGGGCGGGAGTGATAGGCCGGAGGCATCTGATCAAGTACAGAAAATACGCGATAGTGGCAATCCTGGTGGTCGCGGCCATAATCACGCCGGCCGACCCCTTCTCGATGATTGTCGCCGCAGTGCCGCTCTATCTGCTCTATGAGGGCAGCGTGCTGGTCTGCGCAAAAGAAAAACAAAAGATATGATTTCAATCACCAACCTCACCGTCACATATGGCAGCTTCAACCTGCTCGACGGCGTAAGTTTCCACATAAGTGAGAATGACAAGATCGGCCTGGTCGGCAAGAACGGCGCCGGCAAGTCCACCATCATGAAGCTCATCTGCGGGCTTCAGTCTCCCACGACCGGGCATATAGA
>CAVIVH010000216.1:0-636 GCA_963646185.1 bacterium
GTCCACAACCAGGTCCTTCACCCAGCCCTCACGCATATATTTCCCCACGAAATCTCCGAACACCGCAATCAGCCCCTCGATCCAGTCCATCGGGAACTGGCCCAGGGAGAAGGTGGCCTGGAATATGAGATAGAGCAGGACCACGAAAATCGGGAACGCCATCCACTTGTTGGTGACCACCGCGTCGATCTTGTCGGTCACGGTGCGCCGGGGCTTGTCCTCCTTGTGATGCTGATAGGTCTCGGCCAGCGCGCCGTGGATGAATCCATATTTCGCGTCCACTATCGCGGACTCCGCATTGGTCTTCAGCATATGCTCTATGCGCTCCTCCTCCTCGCTCCTTGCTCTCTCCAGCTCCACATGGTGCGGCCGGCCGTTGATCACCCTCTCGATGTCCCGGTCATTCTCCAGGTACTTTATCGCCAGATAGCGCGTCGAATACTTGTAGCGTATCTCCTCGTCCTTCTGCATCAGCAGCTTGATGCGGTCTATGCTCTTTTCCAGCTCCTGTCCGTGATTGATGTGTATGTGGCGGGAAAGCGATGGGTCCGAATTCTCATAGACCTTGATTACTGTGTCGAACAGCTCCGTTATTCCGCTTCCGTCCCGGCTTATGGTCGGGCACACCGGCAGTCC
>CAVIVH010000216.1:646-2240 GCA_963646185.1 bacterium
GCCGAGCCTCTCCGTGTCCACGGTGTCGCCCTTCGCCTTGAGCTCGTCATACATGTTCAGCGCCATGACCATCCTAAGGTTCATGTCTATCAGCTGGGTGGTCAGATAGAGGTTTCTCTCCATGTTGGAGGCGTCTACCACGTTGACTATCACGTCCGGGGTCGTCTCCACCAGGTTTTTTCTCACATACAGCTCCTCGGGGCTGTAGGCCGACAGGGAATAGGTGCCCGGCAGGTCCACCAGGGTGATCCTGTAGTCCCTGAAGGTGAAATGCCCCTCCTTCGCGTCCACGGTGACGCCGCTGTAGTTGCCCACATGCTCATGGCTTCCGGAGGCTATGTTGAACAGCGAAGTCTTTCCGCAGTTGGGGTTGCCCACAAGGGCCACCCTGATGGACCTCCGCTTCTCTCTGGCGAGCTCGCCCATTTCCCGGGTCAGAATCTCATCCCCGTCGTCTCCGTCCGGATAGATGGTCTCCTGATTGCCGCTCCCGCTGAGCTCCTTACGGGCCTCCTCCACGCTCAGGATATCTATCATTCTCGCTTCCTCCCTACGGAGGGATATCTTGTAGCCCAGTATTTCGTATTCGATGGGGTCCTTGAGCGGGGCGTTCAGCACCACCCTGACCTCCTTGCCGGTGATGAAGCCCATCTCGATGAGCCTCTTGCGGAAACCTCCGTGGCCGTTTACCTTGACAATGACGGCCTTCTCGCCGGTCTTCAGTTCTGAGAGTTTCATGATCTCCGTGCCGTAAAATTTTGCGTTGCAAAATTATGACTGCGGAGCATATGTTCATATCCCCATTTATAAGGATAACCGGGGTCTGATTTTAACCTTTTGACTGATTTTCCATTTTTGTTGGAGAATAATTTTTTTGTGTTGTCTAAAAAGCATAAATTTGCGCCGATTTAATGACAATCCTTTTTTGGAAGCAGATACGAATCCGTTAAAAAATAACACATAACACCATGGAAATCAAGAATGCTGTTGCCGGAACTCTCGAATCAGGAGATATCCAGATTCAGATCGCCCCGGCTGAGACAAAGGGTCTTCACATCGACCTTGACAGCTCTGTCGCCGCTCAGTTCGGCAGACAGATCCGCGCTCTCATCACGGAGACCCTCACCGGTCTCGGAGTGGAGGATGCCGATGTCAAGGCTGTGGACAAGGGCGCCCGTGACTGCACCATCCGTGCAAGGGTGACTGCCGCCGCCGTCCGCGCCACTGGCAAGGATGTCTGGGCTTAATCAAATCAGGTAACATTATGGAAAGATTGAGAAGAACAATGATGTTCGTTCCGGGCAACAACCCCGGAATGATGCAGGATGCCTTCATCTACGGGCCTGATTCAATCATGCTCGACCTTGAAGACTCAGTTAAGATGTCGGAGAAGGACGCAGCCCGTCTGCTCGTCCACAACGCTCTGAAGTCCATCGACTACGGCAACACCGAAATGGTTGTCCGCATAAACCCCCTCAGCAGCGCCTACGGAAAGAAAGACGTGGAGGCTGTCGTGAAGGCCGGCGTGCAGGTCATCCGCATGCCTAAGACAGAGACCGCCGACGAGGTCCGCGAACTCGAGGCCGAGATCGAG
>CAVIVH010000217.1:0-2227 GCA_963646185.1 bacterium
GAGGAGAGCCTGACGCCGAACACCCGGTCCTCCGGAAGCGCGAACCGGTCCGCATCGCAGGCCAGGGCCTCCACGATGATTTCGGAAGCGGCGCTGCAGACATAGACATCGAAGCCCCTGCGCTCCAGTCTGCGGAAAAGCGAGAGCATTTTCTTGCCTATGCGAAGGCCTCTCGGCACCTCCACGCTCACCTGGCCGGCCTCGCCGGAGTCGGGCGATGTCCATTTCTCGGTCTTCACCCTCTCCTTCATGGCCTCCCCCGCCGCCTCGCGGACAAGGGCCGTGAGATCTTCGCCGGTCATGCCCCCAAAGGGCCGCATTATCCAGAGACAGCCGACCTCGGCGCTGCCGAATGTGGCGTCGGCGCCGGCGGAAAGGGCCCAGAGTTTGGCCCTGAAGTCCTTGTATTGCGGGCTTTCATGAATCTCGTCCAGGCTCAGCTTCTTTCCCTTTATGTAGTTGTCATACAGCCAGATATAATCGCTGTAGATGTCCGTAGCGAGCATCCTGGCGGACTTGCCGGGAAACCCGTCGAGCGGACGGTCTATCTCGGGGATGCAGTTCAGGAAGGAGCTGTAGAGCACTTCCGGGGCCAGCCTGAACTCCATGTTTTCTATCAGATGGACGAGCGCCGTGAGCGAGATGTCGCCCTCGATGGCGGTGTTGTCGAAGTCGAAGACCGCATAGGGCCTGTCCAGAGTGTCGCCTTTCGCCGGAGAGGAGCCGCATTTCCGGATCACCCTCGACACGGGGCTGCCGCAGGAGACGAGGAGCAGGACGGAGAGGATGACGGAAAGGAATAGGGATTTTTTCATGTTCACCATAATGTGCAGGAGAATCCGAGCCTGAGCCATATGCCGGGCTGGGGGATGTTGCCGTGGTCGTAATAGATCTTGTCCAGGAGGTTGTCGGCCTCGGCATAGATCCGGTATCTGTCTGAATACCAGCCTATGCGCGCGTCCACGAGATGATAGGGGGCATAGGGGACGACGCGTCCTGTGGAGACTTTGTTCTCGAAGAGCTCATAGCCGCCCACCCTGTCCTGCCAGCGCCACGACAGGTTCAGGAGCAGATTCCGCCATATGCGCACGTCCGCCGCGGCCGTGACCTTGTGGCGGAGATATTCCATGGCATAGCGCGACTGCATGTTGTCGGCGAGCTTTTTGTCCTGGTCTATGTGGCTGTAGCCCAGCTGGATGTTCCGGAGGAAGAAGCCGTCGTTGCCGGTCATGACCGGGAGGTCGAAGCGGACGGACAGTTCCTCGCCCAGAGTGTTGAGTTCCGTGTGGTTGACCGAGGTCCACACGGCGTCGTCACCCTGCGAAAGGTCCTTGATCCAGTCGATCATGTCGGTGCCGTGGTGATAATAGACGCTGAGCACGGCGCTCACTCCGGGCCTTATGAACTTGACTCCGCCCTCCACGGCCTGCATCTTTTCGGGGTCCAGGTTGCGGTCGGCCTTGTGGCCGCCCACGGAGTAGTAGAGCTCGGTGAAGGAGGGCAGGCGCAGCGAAGTATTATAGGAGGCATAGACCTTCCATGAGTCCGAAATGCGGAAGCTGGCATCGGCGCCCGGATATATGCCGAAGCCTTCGTGGGTGGCCGAATTCCTGATGGCCGAGAAGCCGGCGGAGGCGGTGAAGCGGGGCAGCACGACGCTGTGTTCCAGATAGACATTGACATTGGTCCTGTTGCGGCCGGCGACATAGTGTCTGCCTCTGGGGCGGTCGAGGGCGTCGCCCAGATTGGTGCTGACTATGTCTTCGTTCCTCACTTCCAGGCCGAAGGCGGTCCGGCCGAGGCGGCTCTCGAAGTCGGCGCCGAGATTGGCTCCCAGCACGCTGGTCCTGTGATAGTTATAGGGCACGGCGTCGGGGTTGTCGCGGATGAGCTCGAAGCGGTCGGTGCCGCGGTTCCAGTAGAGCGAGGGCTTGAAGCGCAGCCGGCCTCTGGTGACCGCCGACACGGACATGAAGGTCTTGAAGGTGTGCTCAAACTGGTTGTCGTACTTTGCGCTGTAGAAGGTGTTGGAGCCGAAGTCTTTTTCCGACAGGCCGGCCTGCCAGGAGAAATCGGCCGCGCGGGTGTCCAGCTGGCCGGACCAGAAAGCCTTTTTGCCGCTGAAGTCCATGTTCAGGCCGCCGTCGCTGTTGCGGGAGTAGCCGTCGGAGCGGGAATAGCTGCCGGAAAGCTGCGAGGAGAAGCGGCCGGCCGAGATGTCCTGGCT
>CAVIVH010000218.1:0-2208 GCA_963646185.1 bacterium
TTTCCGGTCTATGCCTGCATAGCCGCCGACCAGTTCGGCTACGGCTACGGCTTCACCGCCTACACCCTCTATATGCTCTATTTCTCCCGCGGCCGCTTCCAGACTTCGCACTATGCCTTCTGCACGGTGCTGATGACCTTCAGCATGCTGCTGCCGGGTCTGGTGGCCGGCAAGATCCAGATGGCGATAGGCTATCCGGCCTTCTTCGCCATGGTCATGGTCTGCTGTCTGGCGACCCTGGCCGTTACTTTCATAGTGAAAATCGACCCCGAATACGGTAAAAAATCATGAAAAGAATTCTGATGGCGACCCTGGTGCTGCTGTGCTTCGCCTTCGCCGCAACTGCGCGCGGGACAGTCCGTCCCGGAATAGAGGTGCTTGAGGACATGGGCTTCAAGGGCCTTGTGGGAAAGCGCGTGGGCCTGGTGACCAACCCCAGCGGAGTGGACAGGGCTCTGCGCTCCACCATAGACATACTTTTCGAGGCTCCCGGAGTGGATCTGGTGGCCCTCTACGGCCCCGAGCACGGGGTGAGGGGCGATGCCTATGCCGGGGACAAGGTCACCGACGCCAGCGACCCCAAGACCGGCCTTCCGGTCTATTCGCTCTATGGGGCGACCCGCGAGCCCACCCAGGCGATGCTCGACGGAATCGATGTCATGGTCTATGACATCCAGGATGTGGGCACGCGTTCCTATACCTTCATCAGCACCCTCGGCCTGGTGATGAGGGCCTGTGCGCGGAAGGGAGTGGAAGTGATGGTTCTCGACCGTCCCAACCCGCTGGGCGGCAACAAGATAGAAGGCAGCTACGTGGAGCCTGGCTTCTTCTCCTTCGTCAGCCAGTTCCGCATACCTTATGTCTATGGCATGACGGTGGGCGAGCTTGCGGTGATGATAAACGAGGAGGGCATGAACCGCGGACAGAAGGGGAATGAGGACCCTCTCCGCTGCAAGCTGACGGTCATCCCCATGGAGGGATGGCACAGGGACATGCTCTACAGCGACACCGGCCTGCCGTGGATTCTGCCGTCGCCCAACATCCCCTATCCCGAAACTGCAGTGAACTATCCCTCATCGGGCATATGCGGCGAGCTGGGATATCTCAACATAGGCATAGGCTATAACATCCCTTTCGGCGCCTTTGCGGCCGAATGGATTGATGCCGACAGGCTTCAGGCCCGTCTGGAAAGCTATGACCTGTCCGGCGTGGCCTTCAGGCCCATCCATTTCAAGCCATTCTATGGCGGCAAGGCCGGCAAGCTGATTCACGGCGTCCAGTTCTTCTATACCGACTTCGAGGCCGCGCACATAACCCTCACCCAGTTCTATGTGATGCAGGCTCTGCGAGAGCTTTACCCCTCGCGTGACCCCTTCGCCGGCAAGGACTCCATGCCCATGCTGGACAAGGTCTGCGGCACGGACCGCATCCGGCTCCAGTTCTCCAAAAGGATGAAGGTGGAGGATATAATCGGCTGGTGGACAAAGGATGAGGCCGATTTCAGGGCTCTGTCCGCCAAGTATCACATCTACGACTGACGGAAATCGCCTGTCGCCCTCCGTTCTCTCCTGTCCGGCCTTTCTCTTTGCTGACGCGACGGTCTGTCTCCTCCGGAGACCTTCGCTTCGCTCATCCCACCACCGCTCATGAGGCCGCGGGCGGCCACAGGTCCCGGAGGAGACAGACCGACGCGCCGTCGCAGGATTGTCGGGGAAAAAGCTATTGCCTGTCGATATAGACGTCTTCGCCGGGGGCGGAGAAATTGAAATTCTCGCGGGCGAAACGCTCCAGAGAATCCGGGTCGGTGGAAAGCTTCTTCACCTGGTCGTCCATGGCCTTGATCTCCTTCTGATAGCGCTCGATTGCGTGGCGCTGGCTGCGGAGCTGCAGACCGGCTCCGGCCCAGCGGATCATGCTGTCCTGGCCGAAAAAACAGACATAGATCAGAAAAACGGCCGTGACACAGACGGCATACCGCACAAACGAGCGGTGCTCCCCGTTCCATATGTCTCTAAGCTTTCCCATGATTGGCTCCGCAATGGCTGAATTTCCGCAAAAATAGCTAAATTTGAGGTCACCAACCAATTAAATTAAAGATTTATCATGAAACCTACCTTACTTGTTCTCGCAGCCGGTATGGGCAGCCGTTACGGCGGCCTGAAGCAGATGGACGGCCTCGGCCCTAACGGAGAGACCATCATCGACTAT
>CAVIVH010000219.1:0-558 GCA_963646185.1 bacterium
CGAAGAAGATGGCGGTGTTCTCGCCGTTCATGTCAGTGTTGGCGGAGCAGTGCATTGCTGCGATGCCCTTGAGGGGAAGATAGTAGTTCATCATGGAGAACATGCCCTTCTTCATCTCGCCGCCATACCATGTGTTGAGGATGACCTGCTCCTTGCTGCTCACGTTGAAGGCGACGCAGGTGTCGCTGCGGAGGCCGAGCTCCTCATAGTTGTCAACCTTTGCCTTAGAAGCGCAGTAAACCACGAAGTCAGGCTCCTGGTCGAACTCTTCCTGGTTCTTGGGACGGATGAACATGTTGGTCACGAAGTGAGCCTGCCATGCAACCTCCATCACGAAGCGGACCTTCATGCGGGTGTCCTTGTGGGTGCCGCAGAAACCGTCCACGACGAAAAGCCTCTTGCCGGAGAGCTCCTGCTGGGCGGTTTTCTTGACAACTTTCCACACCTTCTCGGACATCGGGTGGTTGTCGTTGGGATACTCGGGGGTGTTCCACCACACGGTGTCCTTCGAGTTCTTGTCCATCACGATGTATTTGTCCTTAGGGGAACGTCCGGTGT
>CAVIVH010000219.1:568-2175 GCA_963646185.1 bacterium
ACCTGACCTTTCTCATAGCCTTCGAGCTCCGGTTTTGTCTCCTCGTTGTAGAGAACCTCGTACGACGGATTGTAAAGGACTTCCTTCACGCTCTTGATACCGTACTTGCTTAAATCCATTTTAGGCATAATGCTTGGTTTTTATTTGATTATAACTAATTTTCAACTAATTTGCGGTTGCGAATTTACGTAAATTTGTTTTCAAAATCCTGCGCTTGGCCTGCAAATTTTTTGCCATGTCAGCAGGGTGTCAGAGATAAAATCGTTGCATGGAGAGAGAAGTGGCGGACGCGACAGAAATACTGAAAAAATATTGGGGCTACGAGTCCTTCAGACCGGCCCAGAAAGAGATCATAGACGAGGCTCTCGGAGGCCGCGACGTGCTCGCGATCCTGCCCACCGGAGGCGGCAAGTCAGTATGTTTCCAGGTCCCCGCCATGATGCGCGGAGGACTGGCCCTGGTCGTGACCCCGCTGATTGCGCTGATGAAGGACCAGGTCCGCAATCTCGGGGCCCGCGGCATAAAGGCGCTCGCAATCCATGCCGGAATGTCGCGCCACGAGGTGGAGCTGGCTCTGAACAACGCGGCCTATGGCGACTTCAAGTTCCTCTATGTCTCTCCGGAGCGCCTGGGGACCGGGCTGTTCCGCACCTGGCTTTCGCGCATGAGCGTCAGCTTCATAGTGGTGGACGAGGCCCACTGCATATCCCAGTGGGGCTATGATTTCCGACCGGACTATCTGAGAATCGGCGAGCTGCGCAAGACTCTGGATGCCCCTGTCATAGCCCTGACCGCCACCGCCACCCCGCCGGTGGCCGAAGATATCATGGACAATCTGGGATTCAGGGCCCGCAATCTGATAAAGAGCGGCTTCGAGCGGCCGAACCTGTCCTATATCGTGAGAAAGGCCGAGGACAAGAAGGGCCAGCTTCTGGCCATATGCCGCGGCGTGCAGGGGACGGGGATAGTCTATGTGAGGAACCGCAGGAAGACCGAGGAGGCGGCCGCCTTCCTCTCCGCAGCCGGCATCTCGGCCTCGTTCTATCATGCCGGCCTGGGCGGCGAGACCCGCTCGGAGCGCCAGGAGAAATGGCGGAGGGGAGAGGTCAGGGTGATGGTCTGCACCAATGCCTTCGGCATGGGCATAGACAAGCCCGATGTGCGGTTCGTCGTCCATCTGGACCTGCCCGAGTCGCCGGAGGCCTATTTCCAGGAGGCCGGCCGCGGCGGAAGGGACGGAAAGCGCTCCTTTGCGGTGCTGCTCTGGAACGGGGACGACGTCACCCGCATGAAGATGCTGGAAAAGGTCTCGTTCCCGAGCATAGAATATATAGAGGACATCTATCACAAGGTCCATGCGTTTCTGGGCCTGCCCTATGGCGCCGGTGAGGGGAGGAGCCTGAAATTTGACTTCGGGGCCTTCTGCAAGGCCTTTTCCCTGGACCGCTCCAAGGCCTATTATGCTGTGAAATATATCGAGCGGGAGGACCACTGGACGCTCACCGAGGACATGGAGACCAAGACCCGGGTCAGAATCAGGGTGGACCGCACCGGGCTCTATGACATAGCGCTGCCTGACAAGCTTATGGTGCCGCTGCTGGAGGGGC
>CAVIVH010000220.1:0-2129 GCA_963646185.1 bacterium
GTCAAGGAGGAGGCCGCAAGGAACAAGAGGATTCTGGACAAGGTGAAAATCGGTGACGAACTTCCCAACGGAGTCATGCAGCTTGCCAAGGTCTATATCGCCAAGAAGAGAAAGATCACCGTGGGTGACAAGATGGCCGGACGCCATGGTAACAAGGGTATCGTCGCGAAGATCGTCAGAGAGGAGGACATGCCTTTCCTCAATGACGGAACGGCGGTGGACATCGTCCTCAACCCTCTGGGCGTGCCTTCCCGTATGAACCTCGGTCAGATTTATGAGACTGTGCTCGGATGGGCCGGACAGAAGCTCGGACTCAAGTTCAGCACGCCCATCTTCGACGGAGCCAGCATGGACGAGATCAACAGCTACACCGACAAGGCCGGAGTCCCCAGATATGGCAAGACCCAGCTGCGCGACGGCGGCACCGGAGACTTCTTCGACCAGCCCGCGACTGTCGGAATAATCTATATGATCAAGCTCGGCCACATGGTGGACGACAAGATGCACGCAAGGTCGATCGGACCTTATTCCCTCATCACTCAGCAGCCTCTCGGAGGTAAGGCTCAGTTCGGAGGTCAGAGATTCGGAGAGATGGAGGTCTGGGCTCTGGAGGCATTCGGAGCCGCCAACACCCTGCAGGAGATGCTGACCGTGAAATCCGATGACGTGAACGGAAGATCCAAGACATATGAAGCAATCGTCAAGGGCGACCCGATGCCGACTCCCGGCATTCCCGAATCCCTGAACGTGCTGCTGCATGAACTCAGAGGTCTCGGACTGAAGGTCACACTGGATTAAGAATACGATAGCCAAGAAGCAATATGCCTACTTTCAACAACAAAGACAATAAGGTAAAAAACAATTTCTCAAGAATCAGCATCTCGCTGGCTTCTCCGGAGGACATCATCGAGAGGTCCTACGGAGAGGTCCTGAAGCCGGAGACGGTCAACTACAGGACCTATAAGCCTGAGAGGGACGGACTGTTCTGCGAGAAAATATTCGGCCCCACCAAGGACTACGAATGCTATTGCGGCAAATACAAGAGGATCCGTTACCGCGGAATCGTCTGCGACCGTTGCGGCGTGGAGGTGACGGAGAAGAAGGTCCGCAGGGAAAGGATGGGTCACATCACCCTGACCGTTCCCGTGGCCCACATCTGGTACTTCCGTTCCGCCCCGAACAAGATTTCCGCCCTGCTCGGCCTGCCCGCAAAGAAGCTCGAGTCCGTAATCTACTATGAGAAATATGTGGTGGTGAAGCCCGGTGCTTCCGGACTCGAGAAATATGACCTCCTCTCGGAGGACGAGTATCTCGACGTGCTGTCCAGGCTGCCCGAAAACGCCAACCTCCAGGACGACAATCCCGACAAGTTCATCGCCAAGATGGGCGCAGACGGAATCTACGACCTGCTCAAGGAAATCAATGTCGCTGAGCTCGCCAGGGAGCTCAGAACCCAGATGGTCACCGAGACTTCCCAGCAGAGGAAGGCCGAGGTGCTCAAGAGGCTCAACATAGTCAAGTGGTTTGAGGAGTCTGAGGGAATCAACCGTCCCGAGTGGATGATCATGAAGGTGATTCCCGTCATCCCGCCGGATCTGCGTCCTCTCGTCCCCCTGGACGGAGGAAGATTCGCCACTTCCGACCTCAACGACCTCTACAGAAGGGTCATCATAAGAAACAACCGACTCAAGAGACTGATCGAAATCAAGGCCCCCGAGGTGATTCTGAGAAACGAGAAGCGCATGCTGCAGGAAGCTGTGGATTCGCTTTTCGACAACTCCAAGAAGTCCAGCGCCGTGAAGAGCGAGTCCAACAGGGCTCTCAAGTCTCTCTCCGACAGCCTCAAGGGAAAACAGGGACGCTTCCGTCAGAACCTCCTCGGAAAACGTGTGGACTACTCCGCCCGTTCGGTCATCGTCGTGGGCCCGGAACTGAACATGCACGAGTGCGGTCTGCCTAAGTTCATGGCCGCCGAGCTCTACAAGCCTTTCATCATCAGGAAACTGATCGAAAGGGGCATCGTGAAGACCGTGAAGTCCGCAAAGAAGATCGTGGACAGGAAGGACCCCGTGATCTGGGACATCCTCGAGAATGTGATGAAGGGACATCCCGTGCTCCTCAACCGTGCA
>CAVIVH010000221.1:0-2088 GCA_963646185.1 bacterium
CTGTAGCCGTCATAAGGATAGCGGAGCGGGTTCTCGGCGGGCTTCACCGGCTCGATGTCCAGAGTGTAGGCGTCGCGCACCGGCACTTCGGTGAACTCCCTGAACGGAGCCTTGACCACATATTCGGCCACTCCGCCCTTGGGCAGTTCGGAAAGGATTTTCTTCACCTGCGCGGCGGTCACCGAGGCTATCTTCTTCTTGTAGTCGGAGACGAGGTCCTTGCCATAGACATATCTCAGAGCCAGCATCCTGCATATGAATTCCGGCTCCTGAAGCCGGGAGGAGAAATCGTCTTCCAGCGCGCTCCTGTAGCGGGGAAGCTCGGCTTCGGAGACGCCGTCACGGGCGACTGCCCATATGGCGGAGCGCATGGCCCCGAGCACCTTCTCCGACGAAGTCTCCACGTCCATGGACGCCGGAACGCCAGAAGGGTCGGCCCTGCCGGATATCAGATAGAGCGTCAGACATTCCTCCGGGAACATGCTTATGTCGGAGCTGCTGTCGAGGCTCCATCCCATGGAGGCCACCCCCGATGCGGCCGCAGTCCGGGCGGACATCGCCGCGATCCTGGCGGCCATGTAGCTTTCCGCGTCGAAGCTGAAGCCGGCCTTCATCTTCATGCCCACGGCCGGGGTCCATCCCCATACGGACATAGTCTCGCGGCCGGATATGCCGTTGTCCTGAGTCCTGGCCCTGGACGAATAGGCCTTCTCGATTCTGAGCGCGCCGAGATTTCTGACCAGCGCCTTCTGGAGACGTGCTTCGTCGATGTCGCCCGCTATTATCAGCACGCCGTCGCCGGTGCGGGAGAAGACGTCGTCATAGAAATTCATCGCCTTGTCCTGAAGCCTGTCGTCGAGGATTCCGGCGGCTCCGCCGTCCATTATGCTGTCCAGCCTGACCCTGATTCCGCGGCCCTTTTCAAGCGCCACGAGGCGACCCCTGCGGTAGTCCTCATAGGCCGCGCGGTCCGTGGTCCTGTCCTCCGCGATGGAGATGAGCGCCTTCACCAGGAGGGATGCTCTGTCGGCCCTTGCCGTTCCCGAAAGCTCGGTTTCGGACGAGGAGACTTTGGCGGTCATGTCTATCCCGTTGGCCAACAGCATTCTGCTGAAATTCTCACCGCTCATGCCTGCCACCTTGAAAGTCCGGAGAAGCCCCGCCATATATGGCTGGCTGCCGTCGCCGAGATATCTTGCGCCGGAGGCTCCGGTCTTCATGATCCATGCCCAGTTGAAATAGCCGTTACCGGGAATCTTCTTATAGACGACCTTCATGCCGTTGGAGAAGGTCCACACCTTGCCCCCGAAAAGAGGTTCGGGGTTCTCCAGCTTCAGCTTTATCTTACCCGAAGCCTTCTGCAGGGAGGCGGTGTCGGCCGCAAAATGCACGGGCGCGGCAGCCTTGACCTTGCCCCAGGCCTCCTCGAAGGCCGTGCGTATCCTGTCCCCTGTGGCGGAGTCGGTCATGGTCTCGCAGGTCAGGGTGAGGTTCCTGGACTTGTCGAGCAGGGCCGACACAAAGTCGTTGAACAGCCCGGCGGGCACCGCGGGGTCGATCATCCTGCCCTTGAAGAAATTGAGCTCGTCCTGGCCGGACGCCAGCGATGACCCGTAGAGGAAGGCGGAGACGCATTTGTCCACATAGCGGGTGTTCTCTACCACCGCATCGCCGAGCGAAGCCGTGTAGCGGAGCTCCAGCTCGCTCTCCATGTCGTCATATTCGCCGGGCGAGATTCCGTTGCTGTCCAGCCCCGAAAGGACCTCGGACATCACTGCGGCCACTTCTTCGAGCCGTCCCGGAGCCCCGTCCACGCTGATTCTCACCAGTTCGTCGCCGGCCTTGTCGGCTCCGCTCTCATAGGCGAAGTCTATTCCGGAGAAAGGGACGCCACTGGCGGTCAGCGCCGTGGCCAGCCTGCGCTTGAGGACTATCCCCAGCGAGGCGGCATATCTGGAAGTCATCAGCGGCAGCACCGTCGCCATCTGCCCTTCCGGAGTCCTGGGCGAGCGGTATTCGGCCGAAACCCGGTTCTCGGTCCATGAATGGACGGCCTTCACCGCCGGACCGCCTGTCTCTTCCCAGGCA
>CAVIVH010000222.1:0-2056 GCA_963646185.1 bacterium
CCTCCGTTTTCCGTTTTAGACTGCAAATGTCTGCATAAAATATCAATATCCGGCAAAATGGTTCGCAAAAGTGCCATGTTCTGCGAACTTCTGTTAACCAGCGTGGCCGGATGCCTGTTCGTGCTCGTGTGGATCAAAGTGTGGCACCAGAAATACACCCGTCTGCTGACCGTGGGCGAGCTGGCCGTCGCGGCCTATCCGGTGATGATGTACTTCCTCATAGACCCGGCTCTCAATATCGAAAAGTTCTATCTTCCGGTGACACTGAGCAGCTTCGGCAACGCCATGTTTTTTACGACACTGACCATATACCTGCAGGAACTGATGCCTTTCCATCATTTCTTCGAGGGCCTGACTATGGCCGGGTTTGTGCGCAACGGGCCCATAAGCATCAGGGAAGGCGCATAGGTTTTCCGTGAAATATGAGTACATTTGTCCTGCGTCCGGCGGTCCGGTCGCAGGATAATTTTTATTGCTATGCTTGGAGATTTTACCTACCACAACCCCACGAAAATACATTTCGGGAAGAACTCTCTCGACCTGCTGGCCGGGGAGCTGAAGAATTACGGACCCAAGGTCATGCTGTCCTATGGCGGCGGCTCCATAAAGAAGAACGGGATTTATGACAAGGTCGTCGGGATTCTCAAAGAGGCCGGCAAGACCATAGTCGAGGACCCCGGAGTCATGCCCAATCCGGACATCGAGAAGGTGCTCGAGGGCGCGTCTCTCGCCAGAAAGGAGAACGTGGACCTGATTCTCGCAGTTGGCGGCGGCTCCACTTCGGACTATGCCAAGGCGGTGGCCGCTTCGGCGTGGCAGGAAAAGGACGTGTGGGATTTCTATTTCCATAAGCATAACCAGCTGGATTGCAGGTGGATACCTGTGGGCGTCGTGCTCACTCTGGCCGGAACCGGCTCCGAGATGAACAAGGGCTCGGTCATCTCCTCGCACAGGGAGAACCTCAAACTGTTCAATTATTTCCGGAATCCCGATTTCGCCGTGCTCAACCCCGAATTCACCTATTCTCTGCCTAAATACCAGATGGTGGCCGGAATCTTCGACATCATGTGCCATATCCTCGAGCAGTATCTTTCGGGCAGCGACGACAACACCAGCGACTACCTTTCCGAGGGACTTATGCGCAGCCTCGTCGTGGCTTCGCGCAAGGCTCTGAAGAATCCCGAGGACTATGAGGCCCGCTCCAACATAATGTGGACGGCCACATGGGCCCTGAACGACCTCATCGAATGCGGCAAGGCCACCGACTGGATGGTCCATATGCTCGGACAGGCCGTGGCCGGATTCACCGACGCCACCCACGGGCACACCCTTTCGGCCGTGACCGACTCCTATTACCGCCTGCTCATTGAGAAGAGCGCCGACGCCGTGGCCAGGTTCAGGAGGCTGGCGGTGAGCGTGTGGAACGTGAACCCGGAGGGCAAAAGCGACAGGCAGACGGCCCTGGAGGGCCTGGAGACCATGGAAGAGTGGATGAGGGAGCTCGGACTCGCCATGAACCTGAGGGAAGTCGGAGGAAAGGAGGAGGACATCGAAGGCTATGCCGATGCCACTCCCATCAACACCGGCGGCTACCATGTCCTCACCCGCGACGAAGTGATCGAAGTGTTCAGAAAGAGTTTCAATACGAAATAGAGCTATGATAGTGGATTATGACAAGATTGAACCCGTCGTGACCGAGGGGTTCAAGGGCGGAAAGGGCCCCATGACATCGAGGCCTTTCTTCGACGGCATGACCAAGATCAATCTTTCCAGTCTCGCTCCGGGAGCCAGCGCAGGCTTCCATAAGCATGAGGGGACGCTGGAGGTGATGTATGTGGTCAGCGGCGAGCTGACTTTCGACATCGGCGGCGAGAAGGAGGTCTGCCGTGCCGGTCAGGCGCACTATTGCCCTGAGGGTCACGGACATGCGTTCGTGAACAGCGGCAGCGGCGAGGCGGTGTTCCTCTGCGTCGTGCCCACCGTTCCGGTGCAGGGCTAGTCGGTCTTTTTCCGTACGCCTCTTGTGGGAGGAGCTTCGAGCGGGTTGTCGGGCCAG
>CAVIVH010000223.1:0-2019 GCA_963646185.1 bacterium
ATGTCCCATGTGGAGGATTCCGGTCACATTGGGCGGGGGTATCACTATGGTGTAGGGCTCCCTGGCATCGGGTTCGGAATGAAAGAACTTGTGTTCAAGCCAATAGGCGTACCATTTGTCCTCGACCTGCGAGGGATCGTATTTCGCCGATAATTCCATAACTGTCTTAATCTTGTTCAGCTAAATTTCACACACGCATCATCATGTAATGCAATCTCACAAATATAGATAAAATTTTAGTACTTTTGTCAGCAGTAAACATGATGAAAATCAAAACATCTTCTCACTCATGGACAACGGAGACAAAAAGACTATGGGCCTGGAGCTGAAGCCCGAAGTGGCCAAAGGCACCTATTCCAACATGGCCGTAATCAGCCATTCCCGCAGCGAATTCATAATTGACTTCGCCGCCATACTTCCCGGTTTTTCCAAACCCGAGGTGACCAGCCGCGTGATAATGACGTCCGAGCATGCCAAGAGGCTGTTCCTCGCGCTCCAGGACAACATCATCAAATATGAGAACCAGTTCGGTCCGATAGACCTCGACGGCGTGAGGCAGAAGGGCACCTTCAACTTCAACGACTTCGGGCAGCTCGGCGGCAACAAACAGGACAACAACTCATAATGACCCCATTCACAGACATAAAGGCCTTCGCTTTCGATGTTGACGGTGTCTTCACGGGCGGAGGCATCCTTTGCGATGTCCAGGGCGAGCTGTACAGGACGTTCGACTCCAAGGACGGATTCGGCGTGAGGATGGCGATAATGCACGGCTACCCCGTGGGCGTCATCACCGGCGGAAGGTCCCGTTCCATCACGGCCCGCTTCCTCTCCAGCGGAGTCCCCGCCGAAGACGTGTATCTGGGCTCCAGGAACAAGATGGAGCAGCTGGACGACTTCTGCAGAAGGCATTCGGTCACTCCGGAGCAGGTTCTCTATATAGGTGACGACATCCCCGACCTCGCGGTGATTCAGGCCGCCGGCATAGGGATGTGCCCCTCCGACGCGGTGGCCGAGGTCCGGGAAGCCGCCGACATAGTCTCGGAGTTCCCCGGCGGCAGATGGTGCGTGCGCAACGCAATCGAGTCGGTCATGAGGGCGCAGGGCACATGGACCTTCGACTCCATGCAGTACAAGAAGCTGTTCTAGGGCCATGGACCTCAAGGGAAAGAAACTGATACTGGGCAGCGGCTCCCCCAGGCGCAGAGAACTGCTGGAAGGGCTCGATGTCCCGTTCACCGTGGACACCGGCAACAATTTCAAAGAAAGCGTCCCCGCGGGAGCGCCCCATGAGGAGGTGCCCGTGCTTATGGCCGAGGGCAAGTCGTATGGATTCCACCGTCCCCTGCTGGAGGACGAGATTCTTCTGACGGCCGACACGATGGTCCTGTGCGGCAGTGACATCCTCGGGAAGCCCGCCGGCAGAGAGGACGCGGTGAGGATGCTGCGCGAGCTGTCCGGACGCGGTCACAGCGTGATTACGGCGGTGACCATGAGGGACCGCGACAGACATGTCACGCTCACGGACACGGCCGGCGTATGGTTCCGGGAGCTGACGGAGGAGGAGATTGCCCACTATGTGGACAGCTACCGCCCTTTCGACAAGGCGGGGGCCTATGGAATTCAGGAATGGATCGGATATGTGGGCATAGAGAAGATTGAGGGGTCGTTCTTCAACATCATGGGACTCCCCGTCCACCTGGTCTATCGCCTGCTCCGGCAGTTCACTGACCGCTGATTCCGCAGCGGCCGCAGCCCGGGCGTCATACCGGTCCCCGGGCTACAATCCGGTCGCACAGCCGGCGCCGCCCCCTGCGGCCCCGAACCTGCAATCTGAGCTTACAGCCGGGCACAGGCCCCTGCGGCCTCCCGGGGTCTGTTGAGGGGCCGCCCCACCCGGGCACCACATCGGCGATTAAACATTTTAATAGTTTTGCCAAAAATTTTAGCACTTTTAAGGCCTTCATAACTATCTGATACTCAATGCATAACTGCAGCGCTTTAAAATTTTTATATATT
>CAVIVH010000224.1:0-2001 GCA_963646185.1 bacterium
GAGTCCTTCTTCCTTATCTTATATGCCTTGAACATTGTCCTCAATCTTGGTAAAGGCGCCGGCGGACGCCTCGAAATAAGAGCTGCCGCTCGAGACCTTCTCCACTATCCCGGCCATGCGCACCTTGTTGCTGTCCGTGATGAAGATCTGGCCGAAATCCCGGCCGGCCACCATGGAGAGGAGGTTGGAGATGCGTCCCATGTCCAGCTTGTCGAACACATCGTCGAGCAGGAGCATCGGAGGAAAGCCGCTGTCTTCGCGCATAAGCTCGTACTGGGCGAACTTCAGCGCCACCAGGAACGACTTCTGCTGTCCCTGGGAGCCGAATCTGCGGATCGGATGCCCGTCTATGAGGAAGACCAGGTCGTCCCTCTGGACACCCGCGGTGGTGAAACGGAGCGCGAGGTCCTTTCCCCTGCGGGATGCGAACACATCTTCGGGCGCGCCCCCGTCGAAGTCGGAGACATATTCGGCGCTCACGCTCTCCCCGCCGCCGGAGATCATGGCATAGAACCTGGCCACAGCCGGGCTGAGCCTGCGGACAAACTCCTTTCTGGCGGCATATATCCTTCCGGCGCAGGGCGACATCCGGGCGTCGAACACGTCCAGCAGCCCCGCGTCCGGGCTGGGGTCCTTGAGCACCCTGTTCCTCTGGCGGAGCAGCCGGTTGTACTGCTGCGCGTCGGCAAGATAGGCCGGGCTCATCTGGGAAAGGACGGTGTTGGTGAACCGGCGGCGCTCGTCGCCGGACTCGCTGACCAGGGCCGTGTCGGACGGGGACACCATCACTATGGGGATGGTCCCTATGTGTTCGGAGACTTTCTTCAAGGGGCTGTCGTCCCTGCGGAGCTTCTTCTCGCCGCCGTCGGCCACGCTTATGGAAAACACCGAAACGGTCCCGTTTTCCATCTCATAAGTCCCTGATATGGAGAATGTTCCAGTGCCGTCGCGAAAGTTGTAGCGGTCCGATGCGGAGAAGGCGCTCTTGGTCATGGACAGATACCATATGGCGTCCAGGAGGTTGGTCTTTCCGGCCCCGTTGTTGCCGGAGACGCAGTTTATCTTCGGCGAAAACGCAAGTTCCGCCAAAGCGATGTTCCTGAAATCCTGTACGAGTATTCTCTTTAAGACCGGCATATTCTTCTCCCCCGGGCGGGAAGTCCCCTATTTTATCGGCGCTACAAATATAAAATAACGCGGCGAAAAAAGGGCGGCGGACTCCGAAAAATTTGACAATATCAAATCGGCTTCTTATTTTTGTGGACTTTTTGTGATAACAAAGCAACACACAGATATGGCAAAATCAGACCTTAACCAGGCAGACCTCCAGAAAGAGGAGAAACTCCGTGAAGAGAGGGTGGAGCAGAGAGTCTCCGCCGTGGAAAAATTCTTCAATGAAAACAAGAAGCTGATATGGGGCGTTCTCGGCGCAATCGTGGTAATCGGACTCGCCGTGCTGGCCTATCATAAATTCTATGTGCAGCCCCGCAAGGCCGAGGCTCAGGAGCAGATGTTCCCCGCCGAGGCTTCCTTCCGCGCCGGCGAATATGAAATCGCCCTCAACGGAGACGGCAACAATCTCGGATTCGCCGAGATCGCCGGCGAATATGGTGCAAAGGCCGGAAAGGACGTCTATCTCTATGCCGGCATCTGCGCCCTGCAGCTCGGCAGCTATGACGACGCCGTTTCCTATCTGAAGAAATATGACGGAGGAGACGACATCCTCGCCGCAAAGGCTCTTTCCTGCGAGGGAGACGCCTATGTGGGACTCGAGAAGTACAAGGAGGCCCTCTCCTGCTATGACAAGGCCGCCGCTCAGATTGACAACGTGTTCGCTGCATCCTACCTCCTCAAGGCCGGACAGGTCTGCGAGAAGCTCGGAGACAAGGAGAAAGCTCTTACATACTACAAGAAGATCAAGGAAAACTATCCCAATTCGACCGAGGGCTTTGAAATCGACAAATACATCTCCAGAATCGAATACGCCGAATAGACCTAAGT
>CAVIVH010000225.1:0-2001 GCA_963646185.1 bacterium
CTTCGCGATACTCGCCAACTCGCTGCAGATGTCCCTGGTGTTCGGGCTTTTCCGCCTGAGCAAGAAGGCCTTCCGCGGCACTCTGCCCTATATTTTCCTGGCGGTAGCGTGGATAGCGTGGGAAAGATATTATCTCACCTGGGCGCAGATTTCCTGGCCCTGGCTGGTTCTGGGCAACGCTTTCGCCAGGACTCCCGGACTGGTCCAGTGGTATGAATACACCGGCTCGCTCGGAGGCTCGCTATGGGTCTGGGCGTCGTCGCTGGGCATTTTCGGCATGATGTGCGCCCTCGCCGACGGCAGAGCCCAGGCATGGAACGCGAAGGCCAGGACTATTCTTCCGGCCCTGCTGGCAGCAGTGGTTTTCGGGCCTATGGCCGTGTCCGCCGCCATCTGGCATAAATATGAAGAGACCTCCAACCCGCTCGAAGTGGCGGTGATCCAGCCGGACATAGATCCTTATGAGAAGTTCGAGGCACTGTCGCAGGACAGCCAGAACGCCATTCTGGAGGGGCAGATGCTGGAGCTGCTCAGGGACAGGGGCTCTTCGGAGGAGACTCCCCTGCTCCTGCTGGCCCCCGAGACCTTCACCCAGGACGTGATTGTGAACGACATCGCCTCCGGCAGGACATGGAGGCGCTTCGACCGGGACCTCTCGGCCTACAGGGGCGTGAATCTGATTTTCGGGGCGTCTGCACGGGAATATGTGATGGCGGACGAAAGGCCCTCGCAGACGGCAAGACAGATTGACGAAGGCCTGTGGCGCGAGTCCAGGAACTCTTCGCTGATTGCCGACGGCACCGGCAGGACGCAGATTTTCCACAAGAGCAAGCTGGTGGTGGGAGTGGAGATGACTCCCTACCCGGCTATGTTCAGGCCGCTGGACGACCTTCTGGGCGGGCTTATGGGCAGATGCATAGGCCAGGACGAGGCATCTGTGCTGGACGTGAAGGGCGGCGGCAGGACCATTCCTGTCGGCACGCCGATATGCTATGAGTCGGTCTATGGCGAATATTGCACGGGCTATGTCCGCAAGGGCGCGCAGCTGCTGGCGGTGATAACCAACGACGCATGGTGGGGCGACACGCCCGGATACAGGCAGCATCTGAGCTATGCCAGCCTGAGGGCCATAGAGCTGCGCCGCGACATAGCCCGCTGCGCCAATACGGGAATTTCGGCCTTCATCGACCAGCGCGGCCGGATTCTGGAACGGACAGGATGGATGGAGAGGACGGAGCTGGAAGGCGCCGTGAACCTGAATTCATCCATGACTTTCTTCGCCAGGGAAGGCGACATCACAGGCAGGATATGCGTGATGCTGTTCTGCCTGCTCGGGCTCGGAATGCTGGTCAGACTCAAGACAAGACATGGAGAAAATTGAGAAAGCGATATTCGACAGGACGGAGAGGCTTTTCGGCGCCGGGACGATGAAGAGGCTGGCGGAGACGAGAGTCATAATCTTCGGGGTCGGAGGCGTGGGAAGCTGGTGCGCGGAGGGACTGGTCCGCTCGGGCATAGGCCATCTCACGATAGTGGATTCGGACAGGGTCGCGCCCTCCAACATCAACCGCCAGTGCATGGCCACGGTGAAGACTGTGGGAAGGGTGAAGGTGGAGGCGCTGAAGGAGAAGCTGATGGAAATCAACCCGGAGGCCGACATTGTGCCCGTCCAGAAGATTTATTCGGCCGAATCGGCGGACTCGTTCGGGCTCGGGGACTATGACTATATAGTGGATGCCGTGGACAGTCTCAAGGACAAGGCGGACCTCATCCTGAGGGCCACTGCCGAGAAGCGTCCCGTGTTTTTCTCGTCCATGGGCGCGGCGCTGAAGGTGGACCCGACAAGGGTCAGGACGGCGGAGTTCTGGGAGGTCAGGGGCTGCCCGCTGGGGGCGGCGCTGAGGAAGAAGCTGCGCAGGGCCGGCACCTTCCCGGAGAAGAAATTCATCTGTGTCTATAGCGATGAGGTTCTGCCCAACATGGGCGAGGACCGTCCGGAGC